>NZ_JBIBVY010000001.1:686741-889932 GCF_043080665.1 Streptomyces sp. NPDC014991 | reverse complement strand
TGTCGACGCTCCGCGTCGACGCCCTCCTCCGCCTTGCGATGCACGGCACCAGGACCCGCTCCCTGATCCGGCCTGATCCGAACGAAAGACCCTAGTTCCGGCGGCGGAGAGATCGGGGACCAGACCCGTACAACCCTTCTGCCGCCCGGCATGTCGAACCTGTTGTCAGAACCCCGGGGAGGGAACCCGGGGGGGATTCGGGGGTTCTGGCTCGGGGGGAGAGCCGAGGGGGCGCGTTCCGGCCGAAGGGCCGGGGGCGCCCCCTCGAGACGTTCCGGGGGCGGGGAGCCTAGAAGAACACCCCGCAGCGCAGCAGCACGTTGGCGTACGGCCGGGCCTCGCCGGTGCGGACCACCAGACGGGCACCCGCCGACAGCTCCTTCAGCCGCTCGTGCGGGACCAGGGCAAGGCCGGGGAGGCTGGACTCCAGCAGCGCCGTCGCCGCCGGGTTGGCCGCCCGGACCTCCTCCGCCGCCGTCGCGCCCTCCACCACCAGTTCGGCCAGCAGGCCGTCCAGGACCTGCGCGAACGACGGGACGCCGGCGCGGAAGGCGAGGTCCACCACCCGGGGCCCGGGCGGGATGGGCATGCCCGCGTCGCACACCAGCACCCCGTCCCCGTGCCCCAGTTCGGCCAGCGCACCGGACAGATGGCGGTTGAGGATGCCGGCCTTCTTCACAGGGCCTCGACCTCCGCCGCCGTGGGGTACGACTCCTGCGCGCCCCGCCGTGTCACGGCCGCCGCGCCGACCCGGGCCGCGTAGGCCGCCGCCTCGGCCAGTGCGGCACCCGTGCCGAGCTTCCAGGCCAGGGCCGCGGTGAAGGCGTCCCCCGCGCCGGTCGTGTCCACCGCGTCCACCCGCACCGACGGCACCCGCGTCACCCCGGAGCGGTCGCACACCAGCGCCCCTTCCGCGCCCAGCGTCACCACCACCGAGCGCGGTCCCTTGGCCAGCAGCAGCCGGGCCCAGTCCGCGGGTTCCTCGCTCACGCAGGCGTCGCCGAGGACCACCCGCGCCTCGTGCTCGTTGACGATGAGCGGGTCGCAGGCCGTCAGCACCTCCGTGGGCAGTGCACGCGGGGGAGAGGGGTTCAGCACGAAGCGGCTGCCCGGCGCCAGGCCGCGTACCACCTCCACGACCGTCTCCAGCGGGATCTCCAGCTGCGCCGACACCACCCGGGACGCGTGGAAGAGGCTCGTGGCCGCGCGGACGTCCGCGGGCGTGAGACGGGAGTTGGCGCCCGGCGACACCACGATGCTGTTGTCCCCGGACGGGTCGACGGTGATGAGCGCGACACCCGTGGGGGCGCCGCCCACCAGGACACCCACCGTGTCGACCCCGGCCGTCAGCAGGGAGTCGAGCAGCAGCCGGCCGTGCCCGTCGTCACCGACCCGCGCCAGCAGGGCCGTACCGGCGCCGAGCCGGGCGGCGGCGACCGCCTGGTTGGCGCCCTTGCCGCCCGGGTGGACGGCGAGGTCGCCGCCGAGCACCGTCTCGCCGGCGGCCGGCCGCCGCTCGACCCCGATCACCAGGTCGGCGTTGGCCGATCCCACGACCAGGAGGTCGTAGTCGTACATCTGTTGACTCCCCTGAGTATGGCTGCCGGACGGACGGCCGCGCCCGGGCTGCCCGCCCGTCACGGCCGTCCGCTCCCGCGTCCGTGTCAGCCGCCGAAGCCGGCCACGTTGTCCTTCGTGACCACCTTCACCGGCACCTTCACCGTCGGTTCCACCTTCTTGCCCTGAACCGCCTTCAGCGCGTTGTCCACAGCCGTCCTCCCCAACTGGGCCGGCTGCTGGGCGACCGACGCGTACAGCGTGCCGTCCTTGACCGCGGTCAGCCCGTCCGGGGTGCCGTCGAAGCCGACGACCTGCACGGACCGGCCGGCCCTGGAACCGAGCGCCTTGATCGCACCGAGGGCCATCTCGTCGTTCGCGGCGACGACACCCTGCACGTCGGGGTGCGCCTGGAGCAGGTTCGACATCACGTCCAGGCCCTTGGTGCGGTCGAAGTCGGCGGGCTGCTGGGCCAGTACCCGGATGCCGGGGTAGGCCTTGAGGCCGTTGGCGAAGCCCTGCGCGCGTTCCCGGGCCGCGGAGGTGCCCGCCTGGCCCTGGAGGATCACGATCCTGCCCCTGCCGCCGAGCTTCTCGGCGATCGTCTTCGCGGCCAGCTCACCGCCGGCGACGTTGTCGGAGGCCACCAGGGCGTCGACGGACGCCTTGTTGACGCCCCGGTCGACGGCGATCACCGGGATCCCCGCCCGGTCGGCGGCCTTGACCGCGTTGCCGGCCGCGTCCGAGTCCACCGGGTTGACGATGACCGCCCCCAGCCGCGAACTGGTGAAGTTCTGCAACTGGTTGGCCTGCTGGGAGGCGTCGTTCTGGGCGTCGGTGACGGTGAGGTCGATGCCCAGCCTCTTCGCCTCGGCCTGGGCGCCCGCCCGGATCTGCACGAAGAAGGGGTTGTTGAGCGTCGACAGGGACAGGCCCATCCTCGGCGCCGTCGCGGAGGAGGAGCCGCCGTGCAGGAAGGAGGTCGCGCCGACCACCGCCACGGTCACCACGGCCGCGAGCCCGTACGTCGCCGCCTGCCTGCCCTTCGGCCCGCCCGTGCCGGCGGCCACCGGGGTCGCCCCGGCCTTGCGGCGCACGGTGTCCAGCAGCACCGCCAGCGCTATCACGACACCGATCACGACCTGCTGCCAGAACGCCGACACCGACAGCAGGTTCAGGCCGTTGCGCAGCACCGCGAGGATCAGCGCGCCGATCAGCGTGCCGGACGCCTTGCCGGTGCCGCCCGCCAGGGAGGCGCCGCCGATGACGACCGCGGCGATGGCGTCCAGCTCGTAGCCGTCGGCGGCCTGCGGCTGCGCCGAGGACAGCCGGGAGGCCAGCACGACGCCGGCGACCGCGGCGAACACCCCGGACAGGGCGTAGATCGCGAGCTTCTGCCGCCGCACCCGCAGACCCGACAGCCGCGCCGCCTCCTCGTTGCCGCCGATGGCGTACATCGACCGGCCGATGTACGTCCGCCCGAGCACCAGCGCGGCGATCAGCCCCATCACCACCATGACCAGTACCGGCACCGGCAGCCAGCCGCCGAGGGTGTCGCCGAGGTGGGACACCGAGCCGGGGAAGGGGATGGGGGAGCCCTGCGAGATGACCAGGGCGAGACCGCGGCCCACCGACAGCATGGCCAGCGTCGCGATGAACGGCGGCAGCTTGCCGTAGGCGATGAGGAAACCGTTCACCAGCCCGGCGACGACGCCGGTGGCGACGGCGAGGACGACCGCGAGGACCACCGGCACGCCGTGCTGCGTCGCGCTCCAGGCCAGCACGGTGGCCGACAGCGCGGCCACCGAGCCGACGGAGAGGTCGATGCCCGCGGAGACGATCACGAAGGTCACACCGAAGGCGAGGACCGCCGTGACGGCCGCCTGGACACCGATGTTCAGCAGGTTGTCCGTCGTCAGGAAGTCGCCGGACAGCGCCGACAGGGCGATGACGAGGACGATCAGCGCGGTGAGCGCGCCGTTGTCGAGGAGCAGCCGGCGCAGGCCGCCCGGGGCGCTGCTCGCGCCCGTCGTGCTTCTGAGCGTGTCAGTGGCCACGGGTGGCCTCCTTCTCGGTCTCGGTGGTGGGGGTGGAGACGGCGAGCGCCATGACGGCGTCCTGGGTGGCCTCGCCGGCGGCGAGTTCACCGGCGATCCGGCCCTGGGCCATGACCAGCACCCGGTCGCTCATGCCGAGCACCTCCGGCAGGTCACTGGAGATCATCAGGACGGCGGCCCCGGCGGCCGTCAGTTCGTTGATCAGCTGGTAGATCTCGACCTTCGCGCCGACGTCGATACCGCGCGTCGGCTCGTCGAGGATCAGCACCCGGGTGTCGGCCAGCAGCCACTTGCCGATGACGACCTTCTGCTGGTTGCCGCCGGACAGGGTCCGCACCTGCTGCCCGAGCCCGGCCATCCGCACGCCCAGTTGCCCGGCGATCCGCCCGGCCGCCGCGTGCTGCGCCTTGCGGTCCACCAGCCCGGCCCGGGTGGCGGCGCGCAGCGTCACCAGCCCGAGGTTCTCCTCGACGGAGGCGTCCAGCACCAGCCCCTGCCCCTTGCGGTCCTCCGGCACGAGCCCGATCCCGGCCGCCATCGCCGCGTTCACGTCGTGCCGCCTGAGCCGCCCGCCCGACACCCGCACCACCCCGTGGTCGTAGGGGTCGGCACCGAACACCGCCCGCACGACCTCCGTCCGGCCGGCCCCCACGAGCCCCGCGACGCCGACGACCTCGCCGGCGTGCACCTCGAAGCTCACGTCGTGGAAGACCCCGTCACGGGTGAGCCCCTCGACGGACAGCAGCGGGGCGCCCCGCTCGGGCCGTTCCCGCGGATACTGCTGCTCGATGGACCGCCCCACCATCAGCCGTACGAGTTCGTCCTCGGCCGTGGAGGCGGGCACCTGCCCGACGCTCCTGCCGTCCCGGATGACGGTGACCCGGTCCCCCAGGGCGGCGATCTCCTCCAGGTGGTGGGTGATGAACACGATGCCGACGCCGTCCGCGCGCAGCGAGCGCACGATGGCGAACAGCTTCTCCACCTCCTCGGAGGTGAGCACGGCGGTCGGTTCGTCCATGACGAGCACGCGCGCGTCGACGCTGAGCGCCTTGGCGATCTCGACCATCTGGAGCCGCGCGATACCGAGGTCCCGCACGCGTGCGTGGGGCGACACGTCGACGCCCACCCGCTCCAGCAGTTCCCCGGCCCGGGCCTCCATCCGCTTCCGGTCGATCATCCCGAAGCGGCGCGGCTGCCGCCCCAGGAAGATGTTCTCGGCCACGGTCAGGTCCGGGACCAGGTTGAACTCCTGGTAGATGGTGGCGATCCCGAGCCGCTCGGCGTCCTGGGCGCTCTGGATGCGCACCTCCCGGCCGCCGACGTGGATCCGGCCCGCGTCGGGCGTGTAGGCGCCGGAGAGCATTTTGATGAGCGTGCTCTTGCCGGCGCCGTTCTCACCGAGCAGCACATGGACCTCGCCCCGGCGCAGGTCGAAGTCGACGCCGTCGAGCGCGACCACGCCGGGGAAGGTCTTGCGTATGCCCTCGATGCGCAGCAACTCGTCCGGGTTGCTCACGACGTGCTCCTTCGCACTGGGGAGGGGGACTGTGGGGGCTGGGCCGGCGCACCGCAGGAGCGGCGCACGACGAGCCGGGCGGGCAGGGTGACGGACCGGGGGGCGCGCCCCTCGATCCGGTCGGCCAGCGCCTGTACGGCGGCGCGCCCCAGCTCACCGGTCGGCTGGGCGATCGCGGTCACCGGCGGGTCGGTGTGCACGAACCACGGGATGTCGTCGAACGCGGCCAGCGCGATGTCGTCGGGCACGCGCAGCCCACGTGCGCGTACCGCGTCCAGCGCGCCGAGCGCCATCAGGTTGTCGGCCGCGAAGACGACCTCCGGCGGATCGGGAAGATCCAGGAACTTCTCGGTCACCCGTCGCCCGCTCTCCGCCTGGAAGTCGCCCTGGCCGATGTAGGCGTCCGGGAGCGGAACCCCGTACTCGGCGAGGGCGGCCCGGAAGGCCTCGACCCGCTCACTGCCGGTCGTGGTGGCCGCCGGTCCCGCGATGATCGCGAGCCGCCGGTGCCCGAGCCCGTACAGATGCGCCACGAGGTCCCGTACGGCCGCCCGCCCGTCGGCCCGGACGACGGGCACGTCCACGCCGGGGATCCACCGGTCGACGAACACCATCGGGGTCCCCGCGCGTACGGCGTCCAGCATCAGCGGCGACCCTCCGTCGGTCGGCGACACGAGGAGCCCGTCGATGCGCCGGTCCAGCAGGTTGCGCACGTGGTGGTCCTGCAGCTCGGGCCGCTCGTCGGCGTTGCCGATGATCACGCTGTAGCCGAGCGCGCGGGCCTCCTCCTCGACGGAACGGGCCAGCTCGGTGAAGTACGGGTTCAGCACGTCGCTGATCACCAGCCCGAGGGTGTGGGTCTGGTCGGTCCGCAGGGACCGGGCGACGGCGTTGGGCCGGTACCCGAGGGCGTCGACGGCGGTCAGCACCCGCGCCCGTGCGTCCGCGCTGACCGACGGGTGCGCGTTCAGCACCCGCGACACCGTGGCCACGGACACCCCGGCCGCGGCGGCGACATCCTTGATGCTCGCCATGAGCCGCCTCCACCTCCTCGTGGAATCGTTTACACGACTGTTGTGGGGAGCATTGGAATCGATTACACGACCGAGGAGCAAGGGGGTGGGGATGGCCGAAACCCAATCGTGACCAGCCCGGCCGGGAGCGCGGGAGGATCGTCACAGGGGTACGCCGGCCTCCCGCGGGTACGCGGGCTCAGGCCCCTCCCGGTGAGGACGCCCGACCCGGTACGCGACACAGAGGGAGATGACATGAGGCTCAGCCGGCCGGCCCTGGCGCTGTCCCGGTGCGCCACGGAAGTGCTGGGCGGACGCTACCGACTGGACGCGGTCATCGGCTCGGGCGGCGCGGGCGACGTCCACCGCGGCTACGACCTGCGTCTCAAACGGCCGGTGGCGGTCAAGGTCTTCCGCACCGACGCCGACATCGACATGGAGGACCGCCTCGACAGCGAGGCCGTGATCCTGGCCCGGCTGCACCATCCCGGCCTGGTCGCCGTCTACGACGCCGGACGGCACAACGGCCGCGCCTACCTGGTCATGCAGCTGATCGAAGGCCCCACGCTGAAGGAGCGCATCACCGCGGGCCCCCTGGCCCCCGCCGAGACCGCCGCGCTCGGTGCCGATCTCGCCCTGGCCCTGTCCCACGCGCACGATGCGGGGGTCGTCCACCGCGACGTGAAGCCCTCGAACATCATCCTGGACGCGTCCGGGCACCCCCATCTGACCGATTTCGGCATCTCCCGGCTGCTCGACGCCACCACCCGCACCGCGACCGGCACCCTCATCGGCACGGCCGCCTACCTGTCGCCCGAGCAGGTGCTCGGTCAGTCCGTCGGCCCGGCCGCCGATGTCTACGCCCTCGGACTGGTCCTCCTGGAGTGCCTCACCAGCAGGCTCGAATACGACGGTGGCCCCCTGGAGGCCGCGATCGCGCGACTCCACCGCCCGCCCGAGCTGCCCGACGGTCTGCCGGACGAACTCACCTCCCTGCTGCGGGACATGACCGCGCTGGAGGCGCAGGACCGGCCGTCGGCACGCGACTGCGCCGGAACACTGGCCGCCGTCGCCGAGACGGCCTCCCCGCAGCCCGTTCTCGCCCCGGCCGACGTCACGAGCATGGTCGCCCGGGAGGCACCGGCGGCGGCCGACGTCACGCACCCGCATCCGTCGCACGCCGGAGGCACGGCCGCGCGCAGAGCCGTGCCCGCGCGGGGGCGGATCGCGGTGGCCGGCGGGGTGGCCGCGCTCGCCGCTGTCATGGCCGCCGGGTTCACTGTCTCCGACGGCTCCGCGCACCGGGGAAGCGGTGACGCGACCACACGGGCCGCCGGCTCCCCGACCGCGAGGACCGAGCGTCCGGGCGCGTCCCCCGCCGGAAGCGCGCCGGGGTCCACGGCTCCGACGTCCCCCACCCGCGATGCCTCCGCCGTACGGCTCCGTAATGCCGCGCTCGACCGGAGCTTCGACCCTGCCACGAGCCTGAAGCCGGCCGCCGGCGCGAACGTCCCCGGCACCCCGGCCGCCGCTCGGCACTCCACCGCCGCCGGCACACCGGACACACCGGTCACGACGAAGGCCGGCACGGCGACACCGTCCAGGACCGAGTCGCGGCCCGCCGACGTCCACGCCGACAAGCCGGCCAAGCCCGGCAAGCCCGACAAGTCAGCTAAGCCCGGTAAGTCGGACAAGCCGGAGAAGGCCGAGAAGGGCAAGGAGAAACCGGGGAAGCCGGGGAAGGGGAAGAAGAAGTAACCCGCCTCACTCCCCGGCGAACAACTCCGCGGCGTCGGTGACCTGTACTGCACGTTGGGCCCACATCCCGAGCTGGTCGAGGTCGGTGCAGGCGTTCACTCGCTCGCGGACGGGGCCGGGCACCGGGATGCCGCGCCATTCCAGGACGTTGAGTACCGTCTGTCGACGTTCCTCGATGCGCCCTTGTTCCAGCCCTTGTTCCAGCCCCTGTTCTCGTCCTTCCTCGCGCACCTGTTCGGCGAGCGGGTGGCGCCAGAAGTACTGGATTGCCGTCATCAGGTCCCTCCACATCTGCTTCGCCTGGGGGTCGGCCAGGCAGGAGTCGACGAACTGCACGAAGACCGCGGCACTGTCGGGGTCGATGGTCCGCAGGGCGGAAGCCAGCGATTCCAGTATGGCGGGCGCCTGGGGGCCACGCCCGTGTGTCATCGCCGAGAGCACCGCCAGGGGTACGTCCCGTTCGGCCTGCCGTTCGTCGGCGATCACCGGCACGTTCTCCGGGCCCAGCACCAGTGGACGTACCGTCAGCGAGTGCCAGTCACGGAAGCCCAGCCGGATCGGCCGGGACGCCCAGCGCGCGGTCGCACTGCTCTGGGTGATGACGATGAGCACGGGCTCGCAGCGGTACTTCTCGTACAGGTACGACAAGTAGTACGGCCAGCTGCCCCGCTTGCGGTCGTCCACCTTCCCCTGGGACTCGACCACGAGGAGGTACGTCCCCTCGTCGGTCTCCGCCCGGAGCAACGTGTCCACCCGGCGTTCGACCGGTTCCTGGAGGCGGGACGGGTCCGGCGGACACGGTGCCGAAGCACATTCCGCTCGGCCCGGACCAGTTGGCGGTGAGCATCCGCCGACGCCGCGCGGGTGCGTCGAGGAGATCGCCGTCGCGCCCGCCGGCCGGGAGAGGGTGACGCTCGCCGCGGGTGTGGAGGTGCTGCCGGTGATCATCCAGGGCCGGCGGATATATTTCGTGTCTCGATATATGCTCGATGCATGACCAGACAGAAGCCGCCCTTGACGGAACCGCAGTACTTCATCCTTGCTGCACTCATGGATGGTCCGTTGCACGGTTACGGCATCATCAAGGCTGCCGAACAGGCCACCGACGGGCGGCTCCGTATCGCTGTCGGCACTCTCTACGGCGCGCTGGAGCGGATGGAGCGGGCCGGGCTGGTGGCCGCCGGCCATGAGGAGATCGTGGACGGGCGGGCGCGGCGCTACTACCGGCTCACCGAGGACGGCACCGAGGCGCTCGGCCGGGAGGCGCTGCGGATGCAGCAGGCGGCGGCCGTCGTCATCGGACACTCGCGGGATGCCGGAGCGGCCCCGGCGTGAATCGTCTGCTGCTTGCGGCCTATCCCGAGCCCTACCGTTCCCGGCAGGGAGAGGAGGTGCTGGCCTGCCTGGCCGAGGCGTATCCCGGCCGCTCCTGGCCCCCGCCGCGGGAAGTTGCCGCCCTGGTGCGCGCCGGGGTGCAGGCCCGCGCCCGTGCCGTCGTCGACGACACGGCCCGGCCGTGGTGGCTGGACGGCATCCATCTGGCCGCCCTGGCCCTCGCCACGCTGGCGCTGGTTCCGTACTTGCAGGATGTGTGGCACTGGGCACTGCACATCGATCCCGGACAGCACGCCATCGCCTTCCACTTCTCCGGCTGGTACCCGTGGGCCGAAGGTCCCACGCGGATACGGCTGCTGCCCTACGGGCTGCTCCCGCTGGGCTGCCTGATCGCCCTGCTGCGCGGCAGACCGCGGATCGCGCTGCCGGCCGCGGCAGCCATGATCTGGGCCGGCGCCACGTCCCACGGCCGCACCCTCTTCGGCGACGAGGGCAAGGCGGGCCTGGGCTACTACGGTCTCGGCGCCCCGATAACGGCCCGTGACCTGGTGCTGTCGGGGGCACTGTGCGCCGCGTGCGCCGTGCTGGCGCTCTGCCGTCCCAGCCGTCTGCGACGCCGCTCGTACCGCTGGCTGGCCCCCGTCGTGCTCGCCATGTTCGTGGCCGGGGGCCTGCACATCATCTCCGTCAGCCCGGCTTTCCAGCGCGGTTTGTTCGTCCTCGAAGTCGCCGCGCTGATCGCCGCGTGGGTGGCGACGGCCGCCACCGGAGACCACCGGTGGCTGATCCCCGTCGCGGCGTTCGCGATCGTCCGCATGCAGGCGATCGTCGTCCGGCCGGACGCGTTCATGCAGTCCTTTCCGGACCTGGTCGTCCTCATCCTGCTGATCGCACCTCTCCCCACCCTGGCGATCGCCGCCCAGCGCCGACAGGGGCAGGCACTCGCCGAATAGGAGCGGACCCCCGGTGGGCCGGCCGAGCCCGGCGGCCCACGTCGTGCCGGAAGGCGTGCGTGACCGAACTTTCCCCAACGGAAGAAACAGAGCGATGACTCAGCACGATTCTCAGTCCCTGCCCGCGCACCGTCCGGGGGCCTCGATGCAGGCCCCCGAGGCCCCCGACGACCCCAGCCCGTCGCGTAGGACACGGCCGTGGATGCCGGCTCTGCTGTACACGCTGGGGTTCCTTACGGTCTACCTGCTCGCCATCTGCACCCCGTGGGGGCAACGAGCTGAGAACGCCCTGTTTGATCTCGGTGAACAGGGGGGCGAAGAAGCATGGATCTACCCCCTGTCGGGAGCGGTCTACGGCTCGACGCCCCTGCCGCCGATGGAATTGAGCGCCAAGCCCACCCTGATGGTGGGCCTGGCCGTCATTGTGGTCCTCACCCTGGTGCGGCGGTGCTGGCGGCAGGGGTGCGCGGCGCTCGGGGTCGTCATTCTCACGACCGGTGGCAAGGAGGTGCTCAGATCGACCATCCTGCCCCGCCCCGATCTGGTGGGCGCGCCGGAGAATCTCCTTGATCAGGGTTTCCCCAGCGGGCACACGGCCATCCCCGCCGCGCTGACCCTCGCCGCCGTCCTCGTGGTTTCCCCCCGCATCCGCCCCTACGTCGCCACGGCCGGTGTGCTGTGGCTCGCCTGCATCGCCGCCGCCAGCGCGACCATGGGCGGCCACCGGCCCAGCGAAGTGCTGGGAGCCACACTGTTGGCCTGTGCCTGTTACGGCCTCGCAACCTGGCTGCTGCCGCCAGCCGCCGTGCCAGGCGCCACGCGGAGCCCCCGTGCGCTGCCCGCCATCACCCTGACGCTGGCACTGGCCGTCGCCCTCGTTTCCGGCGCACGGAACGACACCCTCACGAGGTCACTGGTCTCCGCGGCGACGGCCTTCACATGTGCGGCCCTGGTCTGGTACGCCGCAGTCGGGCGGCCCGCACACACCGCACGCCGCACACGCCCCGCACTGGACTGACCACCCGGCCGGCTCCGGGCGGGAACCGGCGCATCCTGGCAAAGCGGCGATCCGACGCCAACGCCCAGTCGTAGAAGCCGTCGACGCCCGGGCGGGGATGTGCTATCGCCCGGCGTGTCCTCCCGTAGTCCGGTCAACAGGCCGGTGTCGCCCTGCGCGGGCGCGGGCGCATGGACGAGTTCGGCCCGCTCGACCTCATGCCCCACCCCGGGAAGCAGTGGGCCGAGCGCGGCGGCAAGCACAAGGACCCTGACCGTGAGCCGCGCCGCAGGACTACATCATCTGGCGAAACCGCCATGCCGACGACCGGCACCTACGCGCCGTCGTCGACAGGGCGAACGTTGCCTGATGCGGCACTAGGCCGCCACCAGTTCGCACCACACGTACTTCCCCCGGTCCCCGAACCGGGCCGACGGCTGCCACCCCCAGTACTCCGCGCAGGCCATCACCAGCCCCAGCCCGCGTCCTTCCTCCAGCAGGTCCACGGCCTGCTCCAGCGGTCGGGGTGGCGGAGGCGGCGCGGGGTCCGTGTCCCACGCCCCGATCCACACCAGGCCCTCCGGCGACCGGCGGACCCGCAACGCGGCCGGCCCCTTGGTGTGCCGTACGGCGTTCGACACCAGCTCTGCGGCGAGCAGTTCGGCCGTGTCCACCAGGCCGATCAGCCCGTGCATGGTCAGGATCAGGCGCAGGGTGCGGCGGCAGACGGTGACGGCTCTGAGGTCGTTCGGGATGTAGAGGGTGTAGTCCCAGGTCTCGGTTTCGGGCATGCGTCATCAACTCCGGTGACGGTGCGGGGGTTTGTGCGTCGCGGTGGCATGCCGCGGCCGCCGTGGCAGGGCGGGGCGGTGCGCTTCCGTTGCGTGTGCGATGCGTCACCGACAGTAGGGCTAATTGTTTAAACGCCGCAAGCCGGTCGCGTAATGTGACGCCGAACGAGTCGTGCCCACGTACGCGTTGGGAGGAGCCGGCGATGGCGTTGAGGAGTGAGCCGACCGCCCGTCAGTTGCGGCTGGCGGTCGAGCTGCGCAGGCTCCGCGAGGCGGCGGGACTCACGGCCCGGGAAGCCGCCGGGCTGCTCGGAGTGACCGCCCCGGTCATCAGCCAGATCGAGTCCGGTATCGCGGGCGTCAGCGAGAAGCGGCTGCGTCGTCTCGCATCGCACTACGACTGCACGGACGCGGAGTTCGTCGAGGCCCTGGCTGCCATGGCCGCCGAGCGTACGCGCGGCTGGTGGGAGGAGTACCGGGGCCTCCTGCCCACGGCGTTCCTGGATCTGGCGGAGCTGGAGCACCACGCCGGGTTCCTCCGGGAGGTCGCGCTGCTTTTCGTGCCGGGCCTGTTGCAGACCGAGGAGTACGCACGCGCAGTCTTCTCGGCCCGCGTACCGGCGCTGACGGCCGAGGAACTGGAGTTGCGCATCCAGCACCGCATGAGACGCCAGCAGACCGCCTTCCCGTACGAGGCGGTGATCCACGAGGCGGCGCTGCGCATCAGAGTCAGTGATCGCGCCGCCTCGAAGGCGCAACTCGCCCGTCTGCTGGAACTCTCCGACATGGACCACATCACCGTGCGGGTCATCCCCTTCGACCTGGACGGCTTTGCGAGCGCCTCGAGCGCCATGACCTACGCGGGCGGTCCGCTGCCCAGGCTGGACACGGTGGTGCGGGACGCGCCGCACGGCTCGGTCTTCGTCGATTCGGAGGCACAACTCGCGGCCTATCGAACGCGCTTCCGTAAAGTGGAGGCCGTATCGCTGGGGCCCGACCGGTCGCGCGACTTCCTGCACGTGCTGGCGAAGGAGCTGTGAGGCATCCCATGACCACCCCTGAGAACTGGCGCAAGTCGTCCCACTCCGGCGAGGGTGACGGCAACGCCTGCGTCGAGATCGCGAGTTCCCCCACCCGCATAGCCGTCCGTGACTCGAAGGACCCCGCCCGGGCCACCCTCACCTTCCCCGTCTCCGCCTTCGTCACGTTCCTCGACGGGTTGAAGGACTCCTGACCCCTCAGAACAGGAAGACCACGGCGAGGGCGATCAGCGTGCCCAGGGCTATGAGACCGCCGAAGAGGCCCGCGGCCAGGGCTGCCTTGGCGCTGGTGGGGCGGATCTCGCGCCAGCCCAGTTCCCGGGCCACGCCCCGGATCAGGCGGTGGCCGGCGGCGGACGAGAAGTAGTGGCGCTGGGTGCCGTCGAGGCTGCGGCTCCAGGTGACGTACACGTTGCGGCCGGAGGACACCGTCTTGCTCGTGCGCACTCCGCCGAGACCGGCCTCGTACTCGACGGTGCGGACGATGTCCGTCATCAGGAAGCGCCTGTCCCGCGGGTGCAGCACGACCCGGTAGGTGTGCACCTGGCTGACCCTCCGCACGGTCAGCGCCTCCCGCGACTGCGGGGTGTCGACGTCCACGATCAGGTCGAAGCCCGGCTCGGTCCGGCGTAGCCGGTACCGCGTGTCCGCGGTGGCGGCCACGATGCGCTGGTAGAACTCCTGGCGGGCGTCTGGGGTACCGGTGTCGATCACGGGCAGGCACAGTAACAGTGCGCCGCTGTCACACCTCACCGGTACCGTCGGATCATGTCCAATCAGGCGGGGAACCCCACGGGTGAGCGGCGTCTCGCCGTGCTCGAAGGCGTGCTGGAGCGCGTCACGTACGCCAATGAGGAGAACGGCTACACGGTCGCCCGGGTCGACACCGGCCGAGGCGCCGGGGAGCTGCTCACCGTCGTCGGCGCGCTGCTCGGGGCCCAGGTGGGGGAGTCCCTGCGCATGGAGGGGCGCTGGGGGTCGCATCCGCAGTACGGCAAGCAGTTCCATGTGGAGAACTACACGACCGTGCTGCCCGCCACCGTCCAGGGCATCCGGCGTTATCTGGGCTCCGGGCTGGTCAAGGGGATCGGGCCGGTCTTCGCCGACCGGATCACCCAGCACTTCGGGGTGGACACGCTGCGGGTCATCGAGGAGGAGCCGAAGCGGCTCATCGAGGTGCCTGGGCTCGGGCCCAAGCGGACCGGGAAGATCGCCGACGCCTGGGAGGAGCAGAAGGCGATCAAGGAGGTCATGCTCTTCCTCCAGACCGTGGAGGTGTCCACCTCCATCGCCGTGCGGATCTACAAGAAGTACGGCGACGCGTCGATCTCCGTGGTGAAGGACCACCCCTACCGGCTCGCCTCCGACGTGTGGGGCATCGGCTTCCTCACCGCCGACAAGATCGCCCAGTCGGTCGGCATCCCGCACGACAGCCCGGAGAGGGTCAAGGCCGGTCTGCAGTACGCGCTGTCGCAGTCCGCCGACCAGGGGCACTGCTTCCTGCCGGAGGAGCGGCTGATCGCCGACGCCGTGAAGCTCCTCCAGGTCGACACGGGGCTGGTCATCGAGTGCCTCGCGGAGCTGGGGCGGGCGCCGGAGGAGGGCGCCGATCCGGGGGTCGTACGGGAGCGGGTGCCCGGACCCGACGGTGATCCGGAGCCCGTCAACGCGGTCTACCTGGTGCCCTTCCACCGGGCGGAACTGTCCCTGTCCGCACAGCTGCTGCGGCTGCTGCGGACGGACCAGGACCGGATGTCCGCCTTCCGGGGCGTCGAGTGGGGCAAGGCCCTGGCCTGGCTGGCGTCGCGCACCGGCGCCGACCTGGCGCCCGAGCAGGAGGCCGCCGTCCGGCTCGCGCTGACCGAGAAGGTGGCCGTGCTGACCGGCGGGCCGGGGTGCGGCAAGTCGTTCACCGTCCGCTCGATCGTGGAGCTGGCCCGGGCCAAGCGCGCCAAGGTGCTGCTGGCCGCCCCGACCGGCCGGGCCGCCAAACGGCTGGCCGAGCTGACGGGGACCGAGGCCTCGACCGTGCACCGGCTGCTGGAGCTGAAGCCGGGGGGCGACGCGGCCTATGACCGGGACCGGCCGCTGGACGCCGACCTGGTCGTCGTGGACGAGGCGTCCATGCTGGACCTGCTGCTCGCCAACAAGCTGGTGAAGGCCGTGCCGCCCGGCGCCCATCTGCTCTTCGTCGGGGACGTGGACCAGTTGCCGAGCGTGGGTGCCGGGGAGGTCCTGCGTGATCTCCTCGCCGACGGCAGCCCCGTCCCGGCCGTCCGGCTCACCCGGGTCTTCCGGCAGGCCCAGCAGTCGGGCGTGGTCACCAACGCGCACCGGATCAACGCCGGGCAGCAGCCGCTCACCGACGGCCTGAAGGACTTCTTCCTCTTCGTCGAGGACGACACCGAGGCCGCCGGCCGGCTCACCGTGGACGTGGCGGCGCGGCGGATTCCGGCCAGGTTCGGGCTGGACCCGCGCCGGGACGTGCAGGTGCTCGCGCCGATGCACCGGGGGCCGGCCGGCGCGGGGGCGCTGAACGGGCTGTTGCAGCAGGCCATCACGCCGGGGCGGCCCGATCTGGCGGAGAAGCGGTTCGGCGGCAGGGTCTTCCGCGTCGGCGACAAGGTCACCCAGGTCCGCAACAACTACGAGAAGGGGAAGAACGGCGTCTTCAATGGAACCGTGGGTGTCGTCACCTCCCTCGACCCGGTCGACCAGCGCCTGACGGTGCTGACGGACGAGGACGAGGAGGTGCCGTACGAGTTCGACGAACTGGACGAACTGGCTCACGCCTACGCGGTCACCATCCACCGCTCGCAGGGGAGCGAATACCCCGCCGTGGTGATTCCCGTCACCAGCGGGGCATGGATGATGCTCCAGCGCAACCTCCTGTACACGGCGGTCACTCGGGCGAAGCGGCTGGTCGTCCTCGTCGGTTCGCGCCGGGCCATCGGGCAGGCGGTGCGCACGGTGTCGGCCGGACGGCGCTGCACGGCCCTGGACCACCGACTCCTCGGAAAAAAAATGATCGATCAAATGAGTCATGAAGGTCACAGAGCACTTCCGGATGCCCCGTGGAGGGGGCAGGATGAGCAGGTTGACGGCACTGAGTGCCGCCGATAGGCCCAATGGTCGACCCCGAGTGCACTCTCCTGAGCCAAATGGGGGATGGTAGAGACAGTCAGGGCACCTCGAAGATGAGGCACTACGTCGGTGAGGGAAGACGTGAGCGACAACTCTGTAGTACTGCGGTACGGCGACGGCGAATACACCTACCCGGTGGTCGGCAGCACCGTCGGCGACAAGGGCTTCGACATCGGGAAGCTCCGCGCCCAGACCGGTCTGGTGACTCTGGACAGCGGTTACGGCAACACGGCCGCCTATAAATCCGCCATCACCTACCTCGACGGCGAGGCGGGCATCCTCCGCTACCGCGGTTACCCCATCGAGCAGCTGGCCGAGCGCTCCACCTTCCTCGAGGTGGCGTACCTGCTGATCAACGGCGAACTGCCCACCGTCGACGAGCTGACCACGTTCAAGAACGACATCACGCGGCACACCCTGCTGCACGAGGACGTCAAGAACTTCTACAAGGGCTTCCCGCGCGACGCCCACCCGATGGCCATGCTGTCCTCGGTGGTCTCGGCGCTGTCGACCTTCTACCAGGACAGCCACAACCCGTTCGACGAGAAGCAGCGCGACCTCTCCACGATCCGGCTGCTCGCGAAGCTTCCGACGATCGCGGCGTACGCGTACAAGAAGTCGATCGGCCACCCGTTCGTCTACCCGCGCAACGACCTCGGCTACGTCGAGAACTTCCTGCGCATGACGTTCTCGGTGCCGGCGGACGACTACGAGCCGGACCCGGTCGTGGTCTCCGCGCTGGACAAGCTGCTCATCCTGCACGCCGACCACGAGCAGAACTGTTCGACCTCCACGGTCCGCCTCGTCGGCTCCTCGCAGGCCAACATGTTCGCGTCGATCTCGGCGGGCATCAGCGCCCTGTGGGGCCCGCTGCACGGCGGTGCCAACCAGTCCGTGCTGGAGATGCTGGAGGGTATCCGCGACTCCGGCTCCGGCGTCGACACCTTCATCCGCAAGGTGAAGAACAAGGAGGACGGCGTCCGCCTGATGGGCTTCGGCCACCGGGTCTACAAGAACTTCGACCCGCGCGCCCGCATCATCAAGGCCGCCGCCCACGACGTGCTCTCCGCGCTGGGCAAGGACGACGAGCTGCTCGACATCGCCCTGAAGCTGGAGGAGCACGCGCTGTCCGACGACTACTTCGTCGAGCGCAAGCTGTACCCGAACGTCGACTTCTACACCGGTCTGATCTACCGGGCCATGGGCTTCCCGACCGAGATGTTCACGGTCCTGTTCGCCCTCGGCCGCCTGCCGGGCTGGAT
The DNA here is from genome assembly GCF_043080665.1 of Streptomyces sp. NPDC014991. Classification (NCBI taxonomy): domain Bacteria; kingdom Bacillati; phylum Actinomycetota; class Actinomycetes; order Kitasatosporales; family Streptomycetaceae; genus Streptomyces; species Streptomyces sp. NPDC014991. The sequence goes on along the minus strand of NZ_JBIBVY010000001.1, from coordinate 872,509 downwards.
CGCCCAGTGGACCGAGATGATCAAGGAGCCGGGTTCCCGCATCGGCCGCCCGCGCCAGATCTACACGGGTGTCGTCGAGCGCGACTTCGTGCCGGTCGAGGAGCGCTGAACCGACCGGGGGGCGGGGCCTGCCGGACCGGTGGGCCCCGCATCACCGGCGACGGGTGAGCGGACAGAGGTCAAGAAGACAGACGGAAGGCGCCCTGGGACGCCGGTCCCCCCACGGGCCGACGACCAGGGCGCCTTCCCATGTCCCGGTGCGGATTCCCCCCACGGGATCCGGCCGGGCGCTCGGAGAGGACAGCGCCTGAAACCGCTGTCTGCGAGCAGGACGGGCACAGCCCGTCCTGCTCCGGTGATGCGGTGCGGTCTGCCGGGACAGCGCACGCTGGGAGGGCCGCTCAAAGCTCCCCGGTGTACGTGCCCCGGCAACGCTCTCCCGCGCTCGCAACTTCGTTCGAGCTGGGAGGTAACCCCACTGAGGAAGTCCCCCAAGACATCCTCAGATGCCGGTCAGCGCCCCCCAAGACGCTGGTCCGACATCGCCAACTTAGACCTTCGAAGCCCTTCGAGGGTTACGTTCACATCACTGTGATGTGCGTCTCTTGCATATGCCCTTTAGGTGCGCAAGAGGCCCGATACGTCGATCGGGTCCCAAGCGTAAGGAAGATGCGCGAGCCTTGTGAAGAGCTTATGTGAGGCACGCGCCGGACTCCAGGGGGAGTCCGTATTCGGTCACGGCAATCTGTGCCGCTTCCTCCGTGCCGCTTCCTTCGCGCCGGCTCACCGGAAGGCCCGCAGCCGCAGGCTGTTGGTCACCACGAAGACCGAGGAGAAGGCCATCGCGGCGCCCGCGATCATCGGGTTGAGCAGACCCGCGGCGGCCAGCGGCAGCGCGGCGACGTTGTAGCCGAAGGCCCACACCAGGTTGCCCTTGATGGTGGCCAGCGTCCTGCGGGAGAGCCGGATCGCGTCGGCGGCCACGCGCAGGTCCCCGCGCACCAGCGTCAGGTCGCCGGCCTCGATCGCCGCGTCGGTGCCGGTGCCCATGGCGAGGCCCAGGTCGGCGGTGGCGAGCGCCGCCGCGTCGTTCACGCCGTCGCCGACCATCGCCACGCACCGGCCCTCGCGCTGGAGCCGCCGTACGACGTCCACCTTGTCCTCGGGCAGCACCTCGGCGTGGACGTCCGCGGAGTCGATGCCGACGGTACGGGCGACCGCCTCGGCGACCGTCCGGTTGTCGCCGGTCAGCAGCACCGGCGTCAGCCCCAGCCCGCGGAGCGCCCGGACCGCCTCGGCGCTGGTCCCCTTGACCGTGTCGGCCACCGCGAGGACTCCGCGGGCCCGCCCGTCCCAGCCGGCAACGACGGCCGTACGGCCCTCCTGCTCGGCCTCGCGTGCCGCGCGTGCCAGCTCCTCGGGGAGGTCGTCGTAGAGGCGGCCCACGGCCACCTCGTGGCCGTCCACGCGCCCGCGTACGCCCCTTCCGGGGACGTTCTCGAAGTGGTCGGCCGCCGGCAGCGCGCCGGCGCGATCCTCGGCGCCCGCGGCGATCGCGCGCGCGACCGGGTGCTCGGAGGCGTGCTCAAGGGCCCCCGCGAGCCGCAGCAGCTCCTTCTCGTCCTCGCCGTCGGCGACGTACACCGCCTGGAGGCTCATCCGGCCGGTGGTGACCGTGCCGGTCTTGTCGAGGACGACCGTGTCGACGCGGCGCGTGGACTCCAGCACTTCGGGGCCCTTGATCAGGATGCCGAGCTGGGCGCCGCGGCCGGTGCCGACCATCAGCGCGGTCGGGGTGGCCAGGCCCAGCGCGCACGGGCAGGCGATGATCAGGACGGCGACGGCGGCCGTGAACGCGGCGGCCGTGTCCCCGGTGACGCCGAGCCACACGCCGAACGTGCCGAGCGCGATGAGGATGACCACGGGCACGAAGACCGCGGAGATCCGGTCGGCGAGCCGCTGCACCTCGGCCTTGCCGTTCTGCGCGTCCTCCACCAGCTTCGCCATCCGGGCGAGCTGGGTGTCCGCGCCGACCCGGGTGGCCTCGACGACCAGCCGCCCGCCCGCGTTGACCGTGGCGCCGGTCACCCGGTCGCCGGGGCCGACGTCCACCGGCACCGACTCGCCGGTCAGCATGGACGCGTCCACCGCGGAGACGCCCTCCGCCACCGTGCCGTCGGTGGCGATCTTCTCGCCGGGCCGTACGACGAACCGGTCACCGACGGCCAGGGAGGACACCGGTACGCGCACCTCGCGGCCGTCGCGCAGGACCGCCACCTCCTTGGCGCCCAGCTCCATCAGGGCCCGCAGGGCGGCACCGGCGCGCCGCTTGGAGCGGGCCTCCAGGTAGCGGCCGAGCAGGATCAGCGCGACGACCCCGGCGGCTACCTCCAGATAGATGGTGGAGGCGCCGTCCATGCGGGAGACGGTGAGGCGGAACTCCTCGTGCGTCCCGGGCATGCCCGCGTCGCCGAGGAACAGGGCCCACAGCGACCACCCGAACGCGGCCAGCGTGCCGACCGAGACGAGCGTGTCCATGGTGGCGGCGCCGTGCCGGACGTTGGTCCACGCGGCCCGGTGGAAGGGGGCGGCGCCCCAGACGACCACGGGCGCGGCGAGCGTCAGCGAGAGCCACTGCCAGTTGTCGAACTGGAGTGCCGGGATCATCGAGAGCAGGACCACGGGGGCCGCGAGCAGCGCCGAGACGAGGAGGCGGTGCCGCAGGGCGCCGAGTTCGGGGTCCCGGCCGGGCGTCCGAGGCCCCGCTCCGGCCTCGGGCGCGGGGTCCGGCGGCGGGGGCTCCTCGGCGGTGTAGCCGGTCTTCTCCACGGTGGCGATCAGGTCGGCGACCTCCACGCCGTCGGCGTAGGCGACCTTGGCCTTCTCGGTGGCGAAGTTGACGGTGGCGCTGACGCCGTCCATCCGGTTGAGCTTCTTCTCCACCCGGGCGGCACAGGAGGCGCAGGTCATCCCGCCGATGAGCAGCTCGATCTCCTGGGCCGCGTCCGCGGGTACGGCTGTCTCTGCGGTGGTGCTGGTCATGTCCGGACTCCAGACATCGGACCGGACCGTACGGATCCAGTATCAGCTGGTCGGCACGGTTCGGTCGGGGAGGGGGGAGAGTCTTTCTCAGGCCTTGCCGGCCAGCTCGAAGCCGGCCTCGTCCACGGCGGCGCGGACGGCCTCCTCGTCCAGCGGGGCCTCGGAGACGACGGTCACCTCGCCCTTCGACGCGACGGCCCGCACCGAGGTCACGCCGGGGATCTGGGAGATCTCACCGGAGACGGAGCCCTCGCAGTGGCCACAGCTCATGCCGGTCACCTGGTAGACGGCGGTGACGGAACCCGGCGTGTCGGTCTGAGCGGTCATGTCGTTACTCCTCGTCGAAGCGTGGTGCGGTCGGTGAGGCACCGGAGTACCCCACACCCGCAGTGTACCCCCAGGGGGTATCCCTTTCGGAGGAGGGGTGTGCCGACTGTTCTTCTTCGGAGGCTGTCGGGTGGCGGCGAGTCGCTCACCCGCGCATGACACTCAGTAATCGATGGGCCACACAGCATAACCATGATGGGCTCACCCGCGTTTTACGTGGTGCGGGTGAGTGCCCGTGATGATGTCAGGAAGGCAGGAAACTCATGAGACGGACTACCCGATACGGCGTGATCGCCGTGGCCGCGTCCGGCGCGATGGCCGTAGCCCTGCCGGTGTCCGCCGCGTTCGCGGCCGAGGGGGCCGGCGCCGACGCCACGACGGCCGGCTCACCCGGTGTGCTCTCCGGCAACTCCGTCCAGGTCCCGGTGCACGTGCCGGTGAACCTCTGTGGAAACACCGTGAACGTCGTTGGGCTGTTCAACCCGGCCGTGGGCAACACCTGTGTGAACGGTGGCTCGGCGAAGGCCGACGGTGCCGGGAAGAGTGGCTCGACACGGGCCGAGGGTGCGGGGAAGGCCGTCCCGGCGCACACCCGCAGCGGGAAGGAGCGTGACGGATCGGGCGCGTCCGGTGGGGCGTCGGCTCACGGCACCACCGCGGACTCGCCGGGGCTGCTGTCCGGCAACGACCTGCAGCTCCCGGTCCACCTGCCGGTGAACGTGTCCGGGAACAGTGTCAACGTGGTCGGTGTCGGCAACGCGGTCGTCGGCAACGAGTCGGTCAACGACTCCGGCGACCACACGCGCCGGATCTCGCACTCCACGGTCCCGAGGCCCCGGGCCCCCAGGCCGCCGGCCTCCGTCCGGTCCCACCCCGCTGCGCACACCCCGGGTCACGCGGCGCCCTCGCTGGCCCACACCGGAGCGGACCTCACGGCCCCCGCCCTTGCCGGCAGCGCCGCGCTCATTGTGGCGGGTGCGATCCTGTACCGCCGCTACACCCCTGGTCACATCCGCTGACCCGGCACCGGGCGTGCCCCGGTTACGACAAGTGCTGCGGGTCCGTCGTGACGCCCCGGACCCGCAGTGCCGAACCACTCCCGAAGCCGGTCGTCCAGCGGTGACGCTGTGACAGCGCCGTGGGGACGGGTGGTTCTCCGAGAGTGACGGAGCGGGCCCTGGGAGAAGCGGTTTCTCCCGGGGCCCGTGACGTGTCCGTACCGATCAGGCCCTGAAGCAGCAACGCGAAGGGCACGCACAGTCGGCGAGGCCGCACACCGCGCACGTGGGCGGTGGGACGGCCGCGCCGGGATGATCTGTGCGTGCCCGGAGCGAAGGGTGGCGAGGTCAGAACGCCTGGTTGCTGCAGCCCATGTTCGAACCGAGGTGGCTCTGCTGCGCGCCCGGGTTGCCTTCACCGTTCAGCACATTGCCCGCCAGGCCGGTGAGGGCGCTGAGGCCGCCGATCACCTCGATGTTCATGTCGTGTGAGCGGCACTCGATGCCCTGGTTGATGTCGAGGTCGTGACCCGGCTCACCGTGGGCGAAGGCGGCGGTGCTGCCGGCGAGGGAGCCGACGCTGCCGAGGATGGCGCCCACGAGGACTGCCTTGTGCATCTTGCGCATGGGTTTCTCCGTTGGTCGAGCGGACGGGATCCGCAAGAGGTCGAGTGGGGAGGGGGTGCGGACGATCGCGGGAAGCGTCAGCCGAGTCGGGGAAGACCCAGCTGGCCGACGGGAGGCGCCGCGACCTGCCCGAGGCCGACCGGAGTCACCTGCGGCACGCTCTCGGGCGTGACCTGCGGGTTGACAAGCGGGTTGATCTGCGGGTTCACCTGCGGGTTCACCTGCGGAGCGACCCACATCGGGGGCTCCGGGCCGAACGCCTGGGGCACGGCGACCTGCGGGGCGACCTGCGGGGCGACCTGCGGCATGACCTGCGCGGGCTGCTGCGCAGGGGCGGCCTGCTGGGAGTACACCGGAGCGGCCTGCTGGGAGTACACCGGAGCGGCCTGCTGGGGGTACGCCGGGGCTGCCTGCTGCTGGGGGTACGCAGGGGCTGCCTGCTGTGCAGGGGCGGCCTGTTGCGGGTACGCGGGGGCGGGTTGCTGCGCCGGGGCGGCCTGCTGCGGGTACGGCGCGGTGGTGGCCTGTGCCGTTCCCTGCGACGAGGCCGATGCGGCGGCGTACCCGGTCTGCTGCTGCGGCGCGGCTTGCGGAGCCATCGCCACGGGTGCGGTCTGCGGAGCCATCGCCGCGGGCGCGGCCTGCGGAGCCGGCGCGGTCTGCGGAGCCGGGTGGTCGGGAGCCGGCACCGGAGTGGGACTGCCATGTCCGACCGGAGCGTCGGCATGGCCGGCGCCGGCGCCGATGCCGGAGAGACTGCTGGCCGCTGCTACGACGAGCGCGGCCTTGTGAAGCTTGCGCATGAAACCCTCGGCCCTTCGATACCTGAAAAACATTGCATGCGGTGCGGTCACGCGTGCAGACGGTGGGGTACTGCCGCTGCACGGCAGCAGCGGTGATGCGTGAGCAGCGCGCGGACTGTGTTCGGAACCGGCAGCACATTCCCTCACCCACAGGTCAACGGTCGCTGCCTTCTCCCCGTTGGAACGAGGACTCGCGCGCTGTGGTCACGGCACCCTGACACCCGTCACCCGTTTGCCTCGACCGGCGCGCGTGGCGGCCCGTGCGCCCTTGCGTCAAATGGGTGACCTGCGACCGGGCGGCCGTATCCGGGTCCGCGTTCACCTCGTTCCCCACGGGCCGAGAGCGATGGCATCGCAGGGCAGCGAGAGCAGTGACAACCGCGTTGCCGCATCGGCATTTCGCCAGGTTTCGTGCACAGGTCAATGAAGGGCCGAAAATCCCATGCGCAAGCTTCAGAAGGTCGCGCTCCTCGTCGCGGCAGCCGGCGGTCTGTCCGCCGTCGGTGCCGGCCCCAGCTCCGCCGTCACCCCCGCCCACAACGGGGCGGCGCCGGCCCCCGTCTCACAGTCGGACACCCAGGTCAACTCGGCCGCCTCCTCCCAGGCGACCGCGCAGACCTACGGCTCGCCGGCCGCCCCGCGGCAGGCGGCCCCGCAGCGGGGCACCGAGGTGGCCCCGCAGATCAACCCCCAGCTGAACCCGCAGCTCTCTCCCCAGCTCTCTCCCCAGGCCCCGCAGTCGGTACAGGGCGGACCGGTGACCCAGTCCAACCTGTTCCGTCCGTACCAGGAGTGCAGCCCGCAGACCCTGCTCGACGCGAACGTCCCGATCGCCCTGCTCGCCGCGTCCGAGACCAAGGGCGTCGACTGCACCCAGGCCAACAACCAGGCGAACTCCCTCGCCAGCGCGCAGCAGCAGCGCTAGCGCACGGCCGGCCTCGACGCCCGGCACGGACCGCTGGCGGATCGCGGCCCACGGGCTCCGTCCGCAGGCGATACGGCCTTTCGGGTGCTTCTGCCTCACGATCACAGACACGGCGCGTCACTGTCCGTTTTAGAGGGCTTCGTACTAATCTCCGTGACTGTAGGAAGTCGGTCTGTCACAGACCGCACGCACTAACTCATCGGAGATGAAATGCGCAAGCTTCGCAACGTTGCCGTCCTCGTCGCCGCACTCGGCACCATCGGCTTCGCGGGCGGCACGGCCCAGGCGGGCGACGGCGGCGAGCACGGTGACCACTTCAACGTCACGCAGACCAGCACCTGCCGTTCGCACGACCTGAACGTCGACATCCTCGGCGAGGTCGGCGTCCTCAACGGCCTGCTGGGCAACGCGCTGAACGGCGAGGGCAACCCGGGCGCCCAGGCGACCGACATCGGCTCCACCCAGGGCTGCAACAACAGCGCCTTCTGAGGCTCTGAACGACGCAGAGACGTCGGACAGCACAAGGTCCCCGGCACCGGGCCGAGGCGTGGCGCCGGGGACCGTTGACGTCCGCCCGCGACGCCGGGAGAACTCTCTCCCGGTGCGCCGCTGGATTCTTCCGGCCGTTCCGGATCACGCCCTTCGTGATCGCACGGTTCGATCGTTCACAGATCACATCCCCCCGATTCACTGGAGATGACATGCGCAAGCTCCGCACGGCCGCCGTCCTCGTCGCTGCGCTCGGGAGCGTCGGGCTCCTGGGTGCCGGCTCCGCCTACGCCGGCGGCGGTGACAGCTTCGACATCAAGCAGAGCAGCAGCTGTACCTCGCACGACCTGAACCTCGACGTCCTCGGCGAGGTCGGCATCCTCAACGGCCTGGGCGGCAACCTGCTGAACGGCGAGGGCAACCCGGGCGCCCAGGCGACCCACCTCGGCTCCACCCAGGGCTGCAACAACAGCGCCCTCTGAGGCTCTGTCCGGCGCTGACGCGCCGGGCAGTGAACGGTCCCCGGCGTCAGGCCCGAGGCAGGGCGTCGGAGGCCGTCGAAGTGCGCCGGCGGTGTGGCGAAACATCTGTTTCGGTGCGCCGCTGGCTTCTTCCGGCCGTCGCGGATCAGCGTTCGTGATCGCGCGGCCTCGATCGTCCACAGATCACATCCCCTTCGATTCACTGGAGATGACATGCGCAAGCTCCGCACGGCTGCCGTCCTCGTCGCTGCGCTCGGGAGCGTCGGGCTCCTGGGTGCCGGCTCCGCCTACGCCGGTGGCGACGGCGGCTTCGACGTCACGCAGACCAGCACCTGCCGGTCGCACGACCTGAACGTCGACGTCCTGGGCGAGGTCGGCCTGCTCAACGGCGTGCTGGGCAACGCGCTCAACGGCGAGGGCAACCCGGGTGCGCAGCAGACCAGCATCGGTTCGGACCAGGGCTGCAACAACACCGTCGGCCGCTGATAGCGCGGAACCGTTTCCCGGTGCCCCGGCCGTCGGCCGGGGCACCGGGCGTTCTTGTCTCATCGGTGGGCTCGCCTCCGCGGAGACGGAAATGCCGGGCCGGGAAGAATCCCGGCCCGGCATTTTCCCGCAGTGATCAGGATGCGATCTGCGGCTTCTTGAAGCCCTTGGGCAGCTCCGCCTTGTTGGAGCAGTCCACGACCGGCCCGACGTGGGTGGACCCGCCGCCCACCAGTCCGTTCTCCGGATCCACCACGCTCGGCCGGTCGGTCGTCGAGCAGTCCTGCGTCTGCTTGATGACGTGCGTGCCGTCCTGGTCGGTGTAGGTCTCGCTCTTGTGGACGCAGACGGTGCCCTGTTCGCTGGTCTTGCAGTCGTCCGGCTTCCCCTCCGCGTACGCGTGCGCGCCGCCGAGGCAGATGATGGCGAGACTTCCGACGAGTCCCGAGACGGTGGCGATCTTCTGTGGACTGAACATGTGCTGTGTTCCTTTACAACGGTGGCCCGGGCGCCTGTGCCGTTGACCGGCGTGCGCCCGGGCCCGGGAAGAGGTCGAAAACAGGGCATCCTGACCGGACGCGCTGTCAGGTGAGCGCGACGGCAGGATGGCCGCGGCCCGGACGCGCACCCTGTGGGACCGCGCGTCCGGGCAGCCTGTGCCACGGTTGTCGTCCGACACACCGTTGAACCGGACCGAGCCGGTGGGGGCCGGGGAGTCCGGGTCCGTAACGTGCTCAGGCCTCCGAAGAAGTTCGACGCGCCCGTGCGGCGCCGAGAGGGTGAGCCCTCGGTAGGGCCTTACTCGCCCTCTCCCTGGTGCTCGCTGTAACCCTGCTCGGGCTCGTGGTCCTTCTGCTCCTCCGGCTGGGCCTCCGGCTGGTGCCGCTCCTCCTGGGGGGCGTAGTAATCGCCGCCGACGGCCACGGCGTTGGCCACGGCGGTGACCGCCGCCGGCGCGCCCTCGCCGGCGAAGCTGACCCCGGCACCGAAGGCGGACAGACCGGCGACCGCGGCCGCTACGACAGCGGCGCGCTGGAACTTACGCATGGTTGACCCTTTCTTACACGGGCACGGCGCCCGCGTATGACTACGTACCGTGAGAATAGACGGACGTTACGTAGTTTTTCGGGACCTACACCCCATATGTCGCTGTCGCACCTGTACCATCTGTCCGCTTCTGTGCCGTGCGTCCCTCAGGATGCCGGCAGGACCGTCGTCGTCGGGGAGCAGGACACCCTGTGCCCGAACTGCGTCGTCCCGTTCCCCAGGGCGGCGGGCAGCACCGTGGGCTGCACCGGCATGCAGGTTTCCTGGTGGGGGATGACGCCGTTCGCGGGCACCTCGCCCTTGATCTGCTGGGTGCAGACGATGTCGCCCGACGGGTCCTGGGTGCAGGTTCCCGGGCCGCTGCCGGGGTGCGCCTGGGCCATGCCGGTGCAGGTGACGGCAAGGCCGCCGACGAGCCCCGCGACGGCCATGATCTTCTTCCTGCTGAACATGTGATGCGTCTTCCTTCGTGGGAGTACCCGATGCCCGGGCACCGGCCGCGCCGGGCGCTGTCTTCGATGCCCGGGCAACCGGCCGGGGAGCCGGGACCCTTCGCGGCTGACTCCGAAGGGCCCCACGGGCGTCGTGTACGAGGACGCTGCCGGACTCAGCCGTTGAAGGCGTTGTTGAACTGGCCGCAGGTCGTGTCCAGGGTGCCGGCGAGGCCGAGCACCGCGATCGGGATGTCGTTCTCGATCGCCGTCTGCGGACTGCACTCCTGGTAGGGGCGGTAGAGGTTGGCTACCTGCGGCCCCCCGTCGGAGGTGTCTGCGGCGACGGCGGTGCCGGCGCCGGCGCCGATGGCCGACAGGCCGCCGGCCGCCGCGACTGCTGCGATCACGACCTTCTGAAGCTTGCGCATGGAACCCTCGGTTCTTCGCTTGTGCAACAAATTGTTGCTCAACGTGACTTCACAGACACTACCAGTAGCGAAGGGGTGTTCCTTGCCGGACATTCGTGTCATGAGGAGGTCGGGAGACCGCGGAAGCGCTGTGTCGTCGCCAACGTGCGGACCAGAAACTCCAGTTGTGGTGCCCCGGCGGTCGCAGCACCGTGGAGGTGCGTCAGGTGCCGTACGACGGCGGCACCAACACGGGTGAACCCGCAGAAAGTTGCGTCAGGAGAATGCCGGCTCCGCGACCCGGAGGTGACCGCGGTCCGGCGTCGAGACGATCAGGTCCCGCAGTCCCTCGACGTACCGCCGCACGTTCTTGTAGGCGACCTCGGTGTCGGGGTAGCGGCAGGCGAGCCACAGTCCCTCGTGCAGCCGGTTGACCCAGACGCACACCTGGTCGCCGTGCGACACCCGGATCAGCCCGTACGCCTTCTCCTCGGCCCAGCGGGCCGACCCGGGAACGACGCGGGCATCCATGTACGAGACGATCGAGTACATGTCGGGCGACGTCGGACGGAAGTCCGCGCCCAGCAGGCGCAGTACGCGGGCCAGCGGGATGCGGGCCAGCGACCGGTTGGCCCGCAGTTCGGAGCGGACGGCGGTGAGTGCGCCGTCGAAGTCCCGCGCCGCGGGCACCTCGATCGGTGCGCCGCCGACGTACCAGCCCACGGAGTCCGACCAGGCGGACTTCACCCGGGTGTGGAACGGCACGACCGTGCGGTAGTACGGCTGTCCACCGAGCTCGTGGACGATCAGACTGGTGGCGGCCAGGACGCCGACCAGGCTGCCGCCGTAGGGCCGGCAGTGCGTCTCGAACGCGGCCGCCGCGCCCGCGTCGAGGAGCGGCTCGCACATCAGCTTCTGGGTGGGTAGTTCGCCGCCGGGCCGCAGACCGAGGTCGACGGGGAACTCCGGGAGCCTTCCGTCGCAGCGGCCGATGAACTCCCGCCAGCGCGCGACGATCGCGTGCGTGTCGTCGATCCCGTCCGCGTCCGCCCGCTCCTGCTGGCAGAAGTCCACGTAACTCCTCGTGGAAGCGTCGACGGCGCACCGTCCGGTGGCGGCCGCCGTGTACAGCTCGTGGATCTCGTCCGGAACGCGCTGGAGGGAGTAGGCGTCGACATTGGTGTGGTCGAAGGCCATGTACACGCTGGTGGAGTCGTCACGGACGACCGCCGCGTAGATGAGGTTCGGCCAGCCGAGCGCGTCCGCCGCGACGTCGAACCGGTCCTGCAAGTGCCGGACCAGCGCGCCCGTGTCGGCGAAGTCGCCGACCACCTCCCGCCGCAGCGACACGTCCCTTCCGTCGAGCGTGAACCGGTGCATGTCGTCGCCGGCCCACCGGAAACCGCTGCGCAGCGTCTCGTGGCGCAGCGTCCAGTCGCGCAACACCCGTTCCAGCACGTCGAGATCGGCTCGGCCCGGCAGGTCGAACGCCGTGCCGAGCCAGGTCGGTACGAACAGTCCGTCCTCGCGCACCGACCGCGCCGTCCTGATGTGCGACTCCTGAATGTACGCCGGCGGCCGCGGGTCCGGCGGCAGTGCTGCCGCTGCCGCGATGGTCGCCGGGCTGAACGTCCACTCGACGAGCCGCCCGGGCCGGACCTCGCAGCGCTGAATGTCAGAAATTCGCACAGTGGCGTCTCCTTCGCAGAAGACACCAGCTTGATCAAGGGGGAGCCGTGCGCGAGCGGTGGCCGCTGTGTCGCGGGCAATTCAGCGGGATGTGTGACGCCTCGAACGGCGGAGCGATCAGCCGCTCGAGGGGCGGCGCCCGGGCCCGAGCGACGGGGGGCCGCCCCGCCGGGCCCGCGGACGGGGTCAGCCGTCCTTCCGGCCGCGGTTGCCGGGGCGCGAGGCGACCCAGGCACGGACCGTGTCGGCGTACCAGTAGGGCTTTCCCCCCTCGACGTGGTCGGGCGGGGGCAGCAGCCCGTGCTTGCGATAGGACCGTACGGTGTCCGACTGCACCCGGATGTGCGCCGCGATCTCCTTGTAGGACCAGAGCCTTCGGTCGGTCATGCGTTGCACCTCCCCGCGCGCACCGCGGCCGCGACCGGGGAACGGCCGCCGGGGGACCGGGCGCTGCGCTGGCGATCAACAAGCCTGTGCCCCGTCAACGACGCCCGGTGATCGACGGAGAGCGTCTGTTGATCTGGTGTGACCGAGAGCCCGCGTACACGGGACATGTGTTACAGGCAGGGAATATCTGTGACACATCCACCACAAAGGGCAACCATGAGGACCTCCGAACGGGCGCCCGGCCGAACCCGCGGAGGGACTTGGTTCGAATGTCTGGACAAAACATTGACAGGGTTCGGCGTGCGGGGCTAGAAAACCGGGGAGAGTCATGACGAAGGGAAGCCGATGGTCCACGACCTGATCACCATGGGGCGGATCGGAGTGGACCTCTACCCGCTCCAGACCGGTGTCCCGCTCGCCCGGGTGTCGACCTTCGGCAAGTTCCTCGGCGGGTCGGCGGCGAACGTCGCGGTCGCCGCGGCCCGGCTCGGCCGGCGCACCGCCGTGATCACCCGCACCGGCGACGATCCGTTCGGCGCCTATCTCCACGAGGCGCTGCGCGGCTTCGGCGTCGACGACCGCTGGGTCACCCCCGTCCCCGGCCTGCCCACCCCGGTGACCTTCTGCGAGGTCTTCCCGCCGGACGACTTCCCGCTCTACTTCTACCGGCAGCCCAAGGCCCCCGACCTGGAGATCGACGCCCACCAGCTGGACCTGGACGCCGTCCGCGGGACCCGGATCTTCTGGGTCACCGGCACCGGCCTGAGCGAGGAACCGAGCCGTACGGCGACCCTCGCGGCCCTCGCCCACCGGGCGAGGTCGGGGACCACCGTCCTCGACCTCGACTGGCGCCCGATGTTCTGGACCGACCCCGCGTCCGCCCGCCCGATCTACGCCGAGGCCCTGCGCCACGCCACGGTCGCCGTCGGAAACGTGGACGAGGTCGAGATCGCCACCGGGGAACGCGAACCGTATGCGGCCGCCCGCGCCCTGCTGGCCGCCGGTGTCGAGCTGGCCGTCGTCAAGCAGGGACCCGAGGGGGTTCTCGCCGTCCGCAGCGACGGCGAGAGCGCCGAGATCCCGCCCCTGCCCGTCACGGTCCTGAACGGACTCGGTGCCGGGGACGCCTTCGGCGGCTCCCTCTGCCACGGCCTGCTCGCCGGCTGGGACCTGGAGACGGTCATGCGGCACGCCAACGCGGCCGGCGCGATCGTCGCCTCCCGCCTGGAGTGCTCCTCCGCGATGCCCGCCCCCGACGAGGTGGCCGCCGCGCTCGAGGCAGGAGCGGTCCGGTGAGGGCGGGCCGCGTCACGGGTACGCACACCCACGGCGGTGACGGGGTCCGCCACCCCCGCGTGGACGTCCCCGAACTCGTCCGCATCCGCACCCGTCACCCCGAGGCGATCGCCGAGGCCGCCGCCCGCCGGGCGCGCAGGCCCCTGCTGAACGAGAACGGCCGGCTGATGATCGTCGCCGCCGACCACCCGGCCCGCGGCGCCCTCGGCGTCGGCGGCCGCGGGCTGGCCATGGCCAACCGCGCCGACCTGCTCGAACGCCTCTGCCTCGCGCTGTCCCGGCCCGGCGTCGACGGCGTCCTCGCCACCGCCGACATCCTGGACGACCTTCTGCTGCTCGGCGCCCTGGACCACAAGGTCGTCATGGGCTCGATGAACCGCGGCGGCCTCCAGGGGGCCAGCTTCGAGCTGGACGACCGGTTCACCGGCCACCGCCCCGAGGACATCGAGCGACTCGGCTTCGACGCGGGCAAGCTGCTGCTGCGCGTCGACTACGCCGACCCGGGCTCCCTGACCACCCTGGAGTCCACCGCCCGCGCCATCGACGCCATGGCCGCCCGCCGGCTCCCGGTGTTCGTCGAGCCCTTCATCAGCCGCCGCACCCCCGAGGGCAGGCTGAGCAACGACCTGTCGGCCGAGGCGGTCACCCGGTCCATCGCCATCGCCTCGGGCCTCGGCGGCTCCTCCGCCTACACCTGGCTGAAGGTGCCGGTGACCGACGACCCCGGCGACATGGCCCGGGTGATGGAGACCTCCACGCTGCCCGCCGTGCTGCTCGGCGGGGACATCGGCGACTCGCCCGGGGACCGGCGCGCGGCCTACGACAAGTGGCGCGGCGCCCTTCGACTGCCCACCGTGCGCGGCCTGGTCGCCGGCCGCTCGCTGCTGTACCCGGCGGACGGCGACGTGGCCGCCGCCGTGGACACCGCCGTAGGACTGCTGTGAGGGCCGCATGACGAGCACCGACCTGCATCTGCCCAGGGGCACGACCGCGAACGCCCGGTACGCCGTCGACATCGGCCCCGAGCGGGCCGGGTGGACGCACAGCAGCCTGCGCGTCGTGGAGCTGACACCCGGCGGTACGCAGACGTTCACCACCGGGGACAGCGAATGGATCGTGCTTCCGCTGGAAGGCGGATGTACCGTGCGAATCGAGCAGCAAGAGTTCCAACTCCTGGGCCGGGAGAGCGTGTTCGCGGACGTCTCCGACTTCGTGTACGCCCCCCGGGACACCCGGGTCCAGATCGCCTCCGGCGCGGGAGGCCGCTTCGCCCTGGCAGGAGCGAAGTGCGAGCGACGACTCCCCGCCCGCTACGGCCCCGCGCCGGAGGTACCCGTCGAGGAACGCGGCAGCGGCAGATGCGCCCGCCGGGTGCGCAACTTCGCCTCGGCCGACTCCTTCGACTGCGACAAGCTGATCGCCGTCGAGGTGATCACCCCGGGCGGCAACTGGTCCTCGTACCCGCCGCACAAGCACGACGAGCACCGGCCGGGCGAGGAGTCCGAGCTGGAGGAGATCTACTACTTCGAGATCGACGGCCCGAACGGTCTCGGCTACCAGCGTGTGTTCCCCTCCCGGCCGGGCGGTTCCGACCTGCTCGCCGAGGTCCGCTCCGGCGACGCGGTCCTCGTCCCCGACGGCTGGCACGGCCCGTCCGTCGCCCAGCCCGGGCACGACCTGTACTACCTGAACGTCATGGCCGGCCCGGGCGCGACCCGTGAGTGGCGGATCTGCTTCCACCCGGACCACACCGAGACCACAGGGGGATACCGATGACGACGCGGCTGACCGTCGCCCAGGCACTCGTCCGCTTCCTCGCCGCCCAGTACACCGAGCGGGACGGCGAGCGGCGGCGGCTGATCGGCGCCACCTGGGGCATCTTCGGGCACGGCAACGTCGCCGGGATCGGCCAGGCGCTGATCGAGTACGCCGACGTCATGCCGTACCACCAGGGCCGTAACGAGCAGTCCATGGTGCACGCGGCGGTCGGCTACGCCCGACAGTCGAACCGCCTGTCCACGCACGCGGTGACGACGTCCATCGGCCCCGGCGCGACCAACCTCGTCACCGGCGCCGCCCTGGCCACCGTCAACCACCTGCCGGTGCTGCTCCTGCCCGGCGACGTCTTCGCCGCCCGCCCGGCCGACCCGGTGCTCCAACAGCTGGAGGTGCCGTACGCCGGCGACGTGTCGGTCAACGACACCCTGCGCCCGGTGTCCCGGTACTTCGACCGCGTCACCCGCCCCGAGGCCCTGATCCCGTCGGCTCTCCAGGCCGTGCGGGTCCTCACCGACCCGGCCGAGACCGGCGCGGTCACCCTCGCCCTGCCGCAGGACGTGCAGGCGGAGGGCTACGACTGGCCGGAGGAGTTCTTCGCCGAGCGCGTGTGGACCGTACGACGGCCGGGCGCGGACCCGGCCGAACTGGCGGAGGCGGTCCGGGCGGTCCGGCAGGCGCGCCGGCCGCTGGTCGTCGCGGGCGGCGGAGTGCACCACAGCCGCGCGGAGGAGGCCCTCGCGGAGTTCGCGTCGGCCACCCGCATCCCCGTCGCCTCCACCCAGGCCGGCAAGGGCTCCCTCCGGTACGACCACCCGCAGGACGTCGGCGGGATCGGGCACACCGGCACCGCGACCGCCGACGAGCTGGCCCGCAACGCCGACCTGGTGATCGGCGTCGGCACCCGGTACACCGACTTCACCACCGCCTCCGGCACCCTCTTCGCCCACCCGGACGTCCGCTTCCTCAACCTCAACATCGCGCCCTGTGACGGCCACAAGCTCGCCGGACTCCCGCTGGTCGCCGACGCCCGCAGCGGGCTCGGCGAGCTGACCGAGGCGCTGGTGATGCACGGGCACACGGTCCCCGACTCCTACGTCACCGGCTACACCGCGGACAAGGAACGCTGGGAACGGCGCGTCGACGCCTGCTTCGCGGCCGGCGACGGCGCCGCACGGCCGACCCAGCCGCAGGTCATCGGTGCCCTGGACGCGCTCGTGGACGAGTCGGACATCATCGTCAACGCGGCCGGCTCGCTCCCCGGCGACCTGCACAAGCTGTGGCGGGCACGCTCGCGCGACCAGTACCACCTGGAGTACGGCTACTCCTGCATGGGCTACGAGATCCCGGCCGCGCTCGGCGTGAAGCTCGCCGCGCCGGAGCGGAACGTGTGGGCGCTGGTCGGCGACGGCACCTACCTGATGATGCCGACGGAGATCGTGACCGCCGTGCAGGAGGGCGTCGCGATCAAGGTCGTGCTGGTGCAGAACCACGGGTACGCCTCGATCGGCGGCCTGTCGGAGTCGGTGGGCGCCGAGCGGTTCGGCACCGCCTACCGGTTCCCGGCGAAGGAGGGCGGGTACACGGGCGCCCCGCTGCCCGTCGACCTCGCCGCCAACGCGGCCAGCCTGGGCATGCGGGTGCTGCGTGCCGGGACCGTGGGGGAGCTGCGGGAGGCGCTCGCCGAGGCACGGGCCGCCGGCACTCCCACATGTGTCTACGTGGAGACCGAAACGTCCGACACTGTGTCGGGCGCGCCCGAGGCGCAGGCCTGGTGGGATGTTCCTGTGGCCGAGACCGCGACCCGACCGTCGGCGGTCAGGGCACGTGAGCTGTACGAACGGCACGTCTCGACCCGACGCCGCCATCTGTAGAAGGAGTTTCTGGGCATGACGAAGATCGTCAACCACTGGATCGGCGGAAAGACCGTCGAAGGCGCGTCGGGCACGTACGGGCCGGTCACCGACCCGGCGACCGGCGCGGTCACCACCAAGGTCGCCTTCGCCTCGGCCGAGGAGGTCGACGCGGCGGTCGCGGCGGCCAAGGACGCCTTCGTGACCTGGGGCCAGTCCTCGCTGGCCCAGCGGACCACCGTCCTCTTCCGGTTCCGCGCGCTGCTGGACGCCCACCGCGACGAGATCGCCGAGCTGATCACCGCCGAGCACGGCAAGGTGCACTCCGACGCGCTCGGCGAGGTCGCGCGCGGCCTGGAGATCGTCGACCTCGCCTGCGGGATCAACGTCCAGCTGAAGGGCGAGCTGTCCACGCAGGTCGCCAGCCGGGTCGACGTGGCCTCGATCCGCCAGCCGCTCGGTGTCGTCGCGGGCATCACGCCGTTCAACTTCCCCGCGATGGTCCCGATGTGGATGTTCCCGATCGCCATCGCGACCGGCAACACCTTCGTGCTGAAGCCGTCCGAGAAGGACCCCTCGGCCTCCGTCCGGCTCGCCGAGCTGCTGGCCGAGGCGGGCCTGCCCGACGGTGTGTTCAACGTCGTCCACGGCGACAGGGTGGCCGTCGACCGGCTCCTGGAGCACCCGGACGTCAAGGCCGTCTCCTTCGTCGGCTCCACCCCGATCGCCCGCCACATCCACACCACCGCCTCCGCCCACGGCAAGCGCGTGCAGGCGCTCGGCGGCGCCAAGAACCACATGCTGGTCCTGCCGGACGCCGACCTGGACGCGGCGGCCGACGCGGCGGTCTCGGCGGCCTACGGCTCGGCGGGCGAGCGCTGCATGGCCATCTCGGCCGTCGTGGCGGTGGGCGCGATCGGCGACACGCTGGTGGAGAAGATCCGCGAGCGCGCCGAGAAGATCAAGATCGGTCCGGGCAACGACCCGGCGTCCGAGATGGGCCCGCTGATCACCAAGGCGCACCGGGACAAGGTGGCCTCGTACGTCTCCGGCGCCGCCGCCGAGGGCGCGGAGGTCGTGCTCGACGGCACCGGTCACACCGTCGAGGGCTACGAGGACGGCCACTGGATCGGCATCTCGCTGCTCGACAAGGTGCCGACCGGCGCGAAGGCGTACCAGGACGAGATCTTCGGCCCGGTGCTGTGCGTGCTGCGCGCCGAGACCTACGAGGAGGGCCTGGCGCTCATCAACGCCTCGCCGTTCGGCAACGGCACCGCGATCTTCACCCGGGACGGCGGCGCCGCCCGCCGCTTCCAGCTGGAGGTCGAGGCCGGCATGGTCGGGGTGAACGTGCCGATCCCGGTCCCCGTCGGCTACCACTCCTTCGGCGGCTGGAAGGACTCGCTCTTCGGCGACCACCACATCTACGGCAGCGACGGCACGCATTTCTACACCCGCGGCAAGGTCGTCACCACCCGCTGGCCCGACCCGGCCGACGCCCCGACGGGCGTGGACCTGGGCTTCCCGCGCAACCACTGACCCGGGCGGCACGGCGCCCCGTCTCCTCCCCGTGCGGGAGGGGGCGGGGCCTCGGCCGTCACCGTCTTCCCGGACCCGCCCGAGTCCTCCGCGAGCCGTTCTCCCCGAAAACGGCGGAGCCTCCGATCTCGCGGCAGTGGCAGGAATGCGACCGAATCAGCCGTCCGGATACCGGACGGCTGACATTTTTTTGAAACACCCGCTGCGGTTCCCGTTCTGGCTGGACGAAACGGATGACGAAGGGGTTCTGTCGTCATCACCTTGGAAAGCAAGGTCAGACTTGGTTGAAGCTTGATGGATACACCTGTAGGGCGTCACAGCCTGGGAAAGTGATGCGATGCCGGTTCTTTCACGGGTGCGGATTCCGCAGGTAAACGGCCATTGACGTGACGGTTTTCGTCGGGGTTCTCTATGCAACGCCGGGAGCGGACGAAACGAACGTACGACGATCCGCCGGAGGCGATAGCGCTCCCGACCCCACCCTCAGCCGCTCACGTCGATCGGAACCGCCGCATGACCGACACGCTCCAGAAGTCCGTGGTCGACACCGCGACAGCCCCCGCACCCGAGCTGAAGCGCTCCATCGGTGTCGTCGGCGGCACACTGCTGACGCTGTCCTGCGTCACGCCCGCCTCCACGCTCTTCGTCGTCGTCCCCGACCTGTTCGGCTCACTCGGCACCGCCACCGCCCTCACGATCGGCATCGGCTCCCTCCTCTGCATCGCCGTCGCGTTCTGCTACTCGGAGCTGGGCACCCTCATCCCCAGCGCGGGCGGCGAGTACGCCATGGTCTCCACGATGGCCGGACGGCTCGCGGGCTGGCTCGTCTTCGTCCTCTCCCTCCTGGTCGTCATGATCGTGCCGCCCGTCATCGCGATGGGCACCGCCGACTACCTCGCCCCGCTCGTCCACCTCGACCCGGCGATGACCGGTGCCGGCGTCATGCTGCTCGCCACCCTCGCCGGCCTGCTCGACCTGCGCGCCAACGCCTGGATCACCGGCATCTTCCTGGTCCTGGAGGTCATCGCCGCCGGAGTCGTCGCCCTGCTCGGCTTCTCGCACAGCCACCGCGGGCTGAGCAGCCTGACCTCCATGCAGGTCGCCGGCTCCGGCGGCCACACGGACACCGTGACCGCCATGCTGGTCGTCTCCGGGCTCGCCATCGCCCTCTTCGTCACGCAGGGCTTCTCGACCGCCGTCTACCTCTCCGAGGAACTGGAGAACCCGCGCCGCAACGTCGCCCGGACCGTCATGGCCACCCTCGCCATCTCCACCGTGGTCATCCTGGTGCCGGTCGCCGCCATCACCATGGGCGCCGGCGACCTCGAGGAACTGACCGGCGGCGACATCAGCGCCATGGTCACCGCCTGGTCCAACTCCGCGGTCGGCACCTTCGTCAGCCTCTGCGTGGCCCTCGCCATCATCAACGCGGGCATCGTCATGGTCATCCAGAACTCCCGCGTGCTGTTCGCCTCCGCCCGGGACAAGGCCTGGCCCGGCCCCGTCAACAGCGTCTTCGCCAAGCTCGGCCGCTTCGGCTCCCCGTGGGTCGCCACGCTCGCGGTCGGCGTCCCCGGCGCGCTGCTCTGCTTCGTCAACCTCGACACCCTGTACGGCGTCACCGGCGTCTCCGTGACCGGGATGTACCTGCTCGTCGCGGTCGCCGCCCTGCTCAGCCGCCGCGGCGCCCACAAGCACACGACCGCCTGGCGGATGCCGCTGTGGCCCGCGGTGCCGGTCCTGCTGATCGCCGTCCTCGCCTACATCCTGACCCAGCAGGAGGCGGCCTACCTGCTGTGGACCGGCGGCATCACCGCCGTCGCCACCCTCTACTGGGCGTTCTACCTGCGCCCGCGCCGCGAGACCCGCTGGCTGGTGTCCATCCCCCAGGACGCCCGGACGGCCGAGGACGCGCCGGTCACCGAGGGCGCACCGGTCACCGAGGGGACACCGCTCACCGCGGGCACGCCCGTCCCCGGGGCGGCGCAGGCCTAGGCATCACAAGTCCCACGTCACCACGGTGCACGTCCGCACGGGCCGCTCCGTACCACGGCTGAAGTACGCCGGAACAGACCCGTACGCCCCAGGGAGGGCACAGGGCTACGACCGGCGGCAGCAGCGGTTGTCGGTGGCGGCCCGTACCGTTGGTACATGGATCTTCGACCTCCCCGGCTGCGTGCGCTGCTGCGCGGGCCACGCCGGCTCCTCGCCGGCGTGGCCGCCGTCGTGGTGCTCACCGGTGCCGGGACGTGGACGGCGGCCGTCGCCTCCGACGACACGCGGACCGTGCGGCGCAGCGACCACGTCATGGCGGTCGACGGAGTCCGCCTGGACACCTCGTTCTTCACCCCGGACGCCACCGGCCGGCACCCCGCCGTCCTGCTCGCGCACGGCTTCGGCGGCAGCAAGAACGACATGCGCCGGCAGGCCGAGGACCTCGCCCGCGACGGGTACGCGGTGCTCACCTGGTCCGCGCGCGGCTTCGGCCGGTCCACCGGGAAGATCGGGCTGAACGACCCCGAGGGCGAGGTCGCCGACGTCTCCCGGCTCGTCGACTGGCTGGCCCGACAGCCCCAGGTCCGGCTCGACGGGCCCGGCGACCCACGCGTGGGCGTCACCGGCGGCTCCTACGGCGGCGCGGTCTCGCTGCTCGCCGCCGGGCACGACCGCCGGGTGGACGCCATCGCCCCGGCCATCACCTACTGGAACCTCGCGGACGCCCTGTTCCCGAACGGGGTGTTCAAGAAGCTGTGGACCGGCATCTTCATGAACACCGGCGGCGGCTGCGCGAGATTCGAGCCCGCGCTGTGCCGGATGTACGACCGGGTCGCCGGGTCCGGCACCCCTGACCCGGCCGCCCGCGCCCTGCTGGAGGCACGCTCGCCGTCCGCCGTCGGCACCCGCGTCAAGGTGCCCACCCTGCTGGTACAGGGGCAGACGGACTCCCTGTTCACCCTCGACCAGGCCGACGCGGCCGCACGGGCGATCCGGGCGAACGGCGCACCCGTCGACGTCGACTGGATCGCCGGCGGACACGACGGCGGCGACATGGAGACGGGCCGCGTCGAGGCACGCGTGCGTGCGTGGTTCGACCGGTATCTGAAGGGCGACAGGACCGCCGACACGGGCCCGGCCTTCCGCATCACCCGTACCGGCGGCGTCGACTCCACCGACGGCACCGCCCAGCTGCGCGGCGCCGACGCCGACACCTACCCCGGCCTGCACGACCACCGGCGCACCCTCGCCCTCACCGGCCGCACCCAGCACGTCGCCAACCCGGCCGGCGCCAGCCCGCCCGGCGTCTCCGCCCTGCCCGGCCTCGGCGGCTCCGGCGGCCTCGCCCAGCTGTCCGCGCTCGGTGTCGGCGTCTCCCTGGACTTCCCCGGCCAGTACGCGCGCTTCGACTCGGCACCACTGCCCCGCGACCTGCGGATCACCGGCGCCCCGACCGCCACCGTGCGCGTCACCTCCACCCGCGACGACGCCGTCCTGTTCGGCAAGGTCTACGACGTCGCCGCCGACGGCACCGGGCAGGTGCTGCCCGCCCAGCTCGTCGCCCCCTTCCGGGTGACCGGCGCCAAGGCCGGCAAGGACGTCACGGTCACCCTCCCCGCCATCGACCACGAGGTACGGGCGGGCCACCGGCTCCGCCTGGTCCTCGCCTCCACCGACCTCGGCTACGCCTCACCGACCGCCCCGGCCACCTACACCGTCGCCCTGAAAGGCGGCCTGAGCGTGCCGACCGCCCCCGCCGTCACCACCGCGGCGGCCCCCCTGCCCGCCTGGGTGTGGTGGCTCCCCGCGGCCGGCGCCGTCGCCGCGCTCGCCCTGCTGCTCACCGCCCGCCGCCGCACGGCGGCCCCCCTACCCGACCCCGAGCTGGCCGACGTCCCGCTCGTGATCAGCAACCTGCACAAGCGGTACGCCGGCTCCACCGACCGGTACGCGGTCCGCGAACTGTCCTTCCGCGTCGAACGCGGTCAGGTGCTCGGCCTGCTCGGCCCCAACGGCGCCGGCAAGACCACCACCCTGCGGATGCTGATGGGACTGATCGTGCCGGACGACGGCGAGATCCGGGTGTTCGGTCACGCCGTGCGGCCCGGCGCCACGGTGCTCTCCCGGGTCGGCGCGTTCGTGGAGGGCGCCGGATTCCTGCCGCACCTGTCCGGCCGGGAGAACCTGGAGCTGTACTGGCGGGCCACCGGCCGCCCGCCCGAGGACGCCCACCTGGACGAGGCCCTGGAGATCGCCGGCCTCGGCGACGCGCTCGCCTGCGCGGTGCGCACCTACTCCCAGGGCATGCGCCAGCGGCTGGCCATCGCCCAGGCCATGCTCGGCCTGCCCGACCTGCTCATCCTGGACGAGCCCACCAACGGCCTCGACCCGCCCCAGATACGCGAGATGCGCGAGGTGATGATCCGCTACGCGGCCGCAGGCCGCACGGTGATCGTCTCCAGTCATCTCCTCGCCGAGGTCGAACAGTCCTGCACCCATCTGGTGGTCATGGACCACGGGCGGCTCGTGCAGACCGGCCCCGTCCACGAGATCACCGGCTCCGGCGACACACTGCTGGTCGGCACCGCCACGCCCGTGGAGGAGCCGGTGGTGGAGAAGGTGGCCGCGCTGCCCGGCGTCGCCTCCGCCGTCCGCGCCGACGACGGGCTGCTGGTCCGCCTCGGACCGGACGGCACGGCCGAGCGGCTGGTCGTGGAGCTGGTCCGGCTGGAGGTGCCGGTCGTCTCGGTCGGCCCGCACCGCCGCCTGGAAGACGCCTTCCTCACCTTGATAGGAGGTGCCGCATGAGCACGCTGACCGAGGTCGCCCCCGGCTACCGGGCGGGGCGCACCCTGCCGCCGCGGGTGGAGCTGGTGCGCCAGCTCAAGCGGCGCCGCACGCTGGTCATGGGCGCCGTCCTGGCCGTGCTGCCGTTCGTGCTGCTGAT
Source organism: Streptomyces sp. NPDC014991 (assembly GCF_043080665.1). Taxonomy (NCBI): domain Bacteria; kingdom Bacillati; phylum Actinomycetota; class Actinomycetes; order Kitasatosporales; family Streptomycetaceae; genus Streptomyces; species Streptomyces sp. NPDC014991. The sequence continues at coordinate 848,960 of NZ_JBIBVY010000001.1, read as the reverse complement.
CGCCTTCGCGGTCGGCGGCGAGCCGGGCGGCCGGAACAACCAGGTCACGCTGATGGACACGGCCACCGCGTCCGGCGCCAACTTCGCCGCCGTGAACCTGTTCGTCTCGGCGGGTTTCCTGCTGGTGATCCCGGTCGCCCTGTTCTGCGGGGACACCGTCGCCTCGGAGGCCGGCTGGTCCTCGCTGCGCTATCTGCTCGCCGCGCCCGTGCCCCGGGCCCGGCTGCTGTGGTCCAAGCTCGTCGTGGCGCTCGGCATGAGTCTCGCCGCGATGGTGCTGCTGCCGCTGGTGGCGCTCGCCGCCGGCACGGCGGCCTACGGCTGGGGCCCGCTGGAGATACCGACCGGCGGCGCCCTGGACACCGGTACGGCGGCACAGCGGCTGCTGGTGGCGGTGGCGTACATCTTCGTGTCCCAGCTGGTCACCGCCGCCCTGGCGTTCTGGCTGTCGACCAGGACGGACGCCCCGCTCGGCGCGGTCGGCGGCGCGGTCGGCCTGACCATCGTCGGCAATGTCCTGGACGCCGTCACCGCCCTCGGCCACTGGCGTGACTTCCTGCCCGCGCACTGGCAGTTCGCCTGGGCCGACGCCGTCCAGCCCCACCCCGAGTGGTCCGGCATGATCCAGGGCACCGCGCTCTCCCTGACGTACGCGCTGGTGCTGTTCGCCCTGGCCTTCCGCGGTTTCGCCCGCAAGGACGTCGTCTCCTAGGCAGGCCCTGAACTCCCAGCTCTGCCCCCAGGGGCAAAGTAACCGGCGGGTAGCTTCTGGATGGTCAGATGACCCGTTTCCTGCCTCTCGGGCGCTTCGTTGGACCGTCCGGGTGAAGCCCGGTGCAGGCGAGGGAAGGGGCCGTGCGGCACCAGTCCGGCGACGTACCACTGACGTCCGTTCGCGCGGACCACCAGCCCGCCGGCTGCCGGCCGGCCCCGGACCGTCGATCCGTCGACGCTTCCTCCCGGGGCCGGCTTTCCCGCTTCTCCGACAGGCTTCCAGCAAGGGCATGGTCGTGGCCGCCACCGCGACCGGCATCCCGTTCCAGTACGGCGGCGCCCGGCTCGCCGACTCCCACACGCAGGGTTCCGCCGGGGCGCCGGCCGGGAACGACGTCCAGGTTTCGGTGAACCCGGGCGAGGCCACTCCGCCCGGTGGCGGCCACAGCACACCGCCCAGCGGCGGGCCCCCGACGCCCCCGAGCGGCGGTGGGGGCGAGGATCATCCTGGGCAGCCGCACACCGGTGGTGACGCCCGGACCGTGATCGCGGTCTCGGCCGCCGGCGCCGCGCCGATCGCGGGCCGGACGTTCCTGCACCGGCGAGGCAGGGGCCGCCTCCCGCCGGTAGCGCGCCGGGTGCCGGGCCCGGGCCCGGCACCCCGCCGCGCCGCAGCGGTCAGCGCCCCACCGGCTCCGGCACCGTGTGACGCCGCGCGGCCCGGACGTCCCAGCCGGCCGGCCCCGTGCGCAGCCGCCGCCGTACCCCGCGCACCAGCGTGCCCGCAGTGAACGTCGCGCCGTGCACGAACCGCATCGCCGGGCCGAAGCCCGCGGCCGTGACCAGACCGGCCAGGAAGAGACCGGGGTACGACGACTCGAACTCCAAGCCCACCTCCGGCGCCCCGTCGGCGCCCGTCACCAGCAGCGCGCGCAGGTCGGGGGAGAGCAGCCGCAGCCGGTCGAGGCCGGCCCGGAACCCGGTCGCGGCGATCACGTGCTCCGTCTCCAGCACGGCCGGACCGCCCCGCCGGGCCGCGGTCTCCAGACGCAGCCCGCCCGGCACCTCATGGGCGCGCACCACCTCCCGGCCCGCTACCACCTCCACCTGCCGTTCCACCCGCTCGCGCACCCACCAGGCACCGGCCGGGCCGAGCGCGTCGGCCGCGATCCGGGTCCGGGTGCGCTCCGGCAGCCGCCGGTACAGGCCGGGCCGCTCGGCGTAGAACCAGTTCCGCCAGCCGGGGCCGAGTCCGCTGTGCGGGGAGCGGGCCGAACGCCACCAGGGGCGTTCCCAGGGCGGCGGCACCTCGTTCCAGCTCAGCCGGTCCGCGCGGGCCAGCACCCGGACCCGGGTGCCCTGCTCGGCGAGGAGCGCGGCCGTCTCCAGGGCCGCCTGGCCACCGCCGACCACGGTGACGTCCTGGCCGCGGAAACGGTCGAGCGAGGCGTGGTGGCTGCTGTGCGAGACCAGGGCCGGCGGCAGGCCGCGCAGGGCGGCCGGGATCTCGGTGAACGGCAGCACGCCCACGGCCACGACGACGGTCCGCGCGGCGAGCGTCTCCCCGTCCTCGGTGACGGCCTCGAAGCCGCCGGCGCGGGGCGCCACCCGGGTCACGATGCGTTCGTCGACCTGGGGGACGGCGTTGCGGGCGAACCACACGCCGTACTCGCTGAACACCTCCAGCGGGATCGGCTCGGCGTGCCGGGCCGTGATGCCGCGGAAGGCGCAGAACACGTCGAGCCGCCAACGGCCTGCCGGGTCGGACAGGTTGGAAGCCCACGGCTCCGACTTCAGGAACATGCCGCGGGGCATGTGGTCACGCCAGGACGCCATGGGCCGTCCGAGGACGCGGACGTCCAGGCCGGCCGCCGCGGCGTGCGACGCGATGGACAGGCCGTACGGGCCGGCGCCCACCACCAACAGGTCGTACATCAACAACTCGCTTTCTCGTCGTCGGTCAGGGCATGGGGGAGGTCCGGGACGCTCACCGGCAGGACCGTGCCGGGCCGGGGCCGCGGCGCCGGCGGTGCCGCCGGTCTCGCGCGAAGGGGCAGGCGTCCGGCGAGCCGGCCCGCCACATGCCGGGACCACAGCGCCCACATCACCCGGCCCGGCGCCCGGTCGTCCGGCGCGTACCAGGCCAGCTCGCGGCCCCGGGGTGCGGGGCGCAGCGCGGTCAGCGGCGCGTAGTTCTCCACGACGAACTCCCGGCCGGGCAGCGGCACCCCGGCCGGCAGTGGACGGTGTGTCAGGTCCAGGTGCAGGGCGCGTACGACGTCCAGGCCGGCGCTGTCGGTGAACAGCCGGAACTGGGCGCCGGGGCGTGGGTTGAAGTCCAGCAGGTGGTAGCGGCCGGTACGGCCGCAGCGGCGGAAGTCCAGGTCGAAGATGCCCCGGTAGCCCAGCTCGCCGGTGAGGCGTTCGGCCAGCGCGCGCACCTCGGGGTCCGGCGTCCACCGGCCGGCCGCCGTCAGACCCGCGCCGCGCGGCCACGCCAGCTGTTTGCGGCCGGATCCGCCGGCGCGCAGGACGCCGGCGCGGTCGGCGTACCCGTGGAAGAACCAGTCGCGGCCCGGGCCGGGCGGCAGGAAGGCCTGCAGCAGCAGCGGGCTGCCCGCCTCCCCGGTGCGCAGGTACAGCTCCCGCGCCTCCCGTGCCGAGTGCAGCAGCACGGTCGAGCGGAGCCCGCTGCCGGTGGGCACCAGCCAGGGCCGGCTCCACTTGGCCACCACCGGCAGGCCCAGCCGCCAGGTGGCCGCCGCCGCGTCCTCGGCGCTGTCCGGGATCAGGGTCACCGGGTGCGGGACATCGGTGGCGGCGCACATGCCGGCCAGTTGCGCCTTGTCGGCCACGCGCTCGGGCAGCGTGCCGGGCTGCCGCGGCAGCAGGTAGGCGGGCGCCAGTTCCTCCCGCAGCAGGCCGGCCGCGATGGCGCCGGCGTCGTCCATCGGGATCAGCACGGCCGGGCGGGCGACCCGGGCCGCGACCCGGTGGAGCGCGGCGGCGATCTCACGGGTGGACGCGCCGGGCGCCGGCGGCGGATGCAGCTGCCGTACGAAACGGGACGCGTGTACCGGACTTGCCGTGGAGTCGGCGACGACGTGCACCTCCACCCCGGCCCTGCCGAGTGAGCGCACGGCCCCCAGGGTGCCGTGGTGGAAGGGATTCCGGTCGATCCGCAGCAGCACCGCGGGGACCCGGTTGTCCAGTAGCGACACGGGCGATTCCTTTCTCTGGTCCGTTCGCCCGTGCGGGGGTTCGGGCCACCTGAAAGCCGTAACCGCACTGGCGAAATTCATATGGATATGACTGTGTGTCAATAAGAGGAAACGGACGGCGGAGACGCGGTCGAGCGGAGAGAGGGGCAGGCATGGCTCCACAGCAGCGACGGGACCGCTCCCGGCGGCTGACCGTGGTCGCGGCGGCGGTCGCCGCGTCGGTCGTCCTGGCGACCGGACCCGGGCTAGCGGCGGGGGCGGCGTGGGCCGCCGCCCCTCCCGCGCCCGTCCCGACGAGCCCGGGCCCCACCACACCGACGGCACCCGCACCGGCGACCCCGTCGGTCATCCCGCTCGCACCGGCGGCCCCGCAGACCACCCCGCAGGTCACCCCGGCCGGGCCGGCCGTCCCGCCGGCCGCCCCGTCCACGTCGGTACCGACGCGGACGGTCCCGCCGTTCGGGGCCTTCCTGGACTCCGGGGCCCGCGGGGTCGGCCGGCTGGGCGAGCTGAGCCACTGGCTCGGCGGGACCGAGCTGAAGGTCGCCCACACCTATCTGCCCGGCGGCCGCTGGCAGGACATCGAGGGCCCGCCCGGCTTCCTGGACGTCTGGGCGCACTGGCGGCGCGAGAAGGCCGACCGCACCCTCGTCCTCAACGTGCCGATGCAGGAGCGCAACGAGGAGAACGTCTCCGACTCCCAGGTGCGGCGGCTGCTGGGGCAGGCCACGGCCGGCAAGTTCGACCGTCACTTCAGGGCGCTGGCCGAACGGCTGGTGCGGCTGAAGGTGCCGGACACGGTCATCGTGCTCGGCTGGGAGATGAACGGCACCACCTACACCCATCGCTGCGGACCGGACCCCGAGGCCTGGAAGACGTACTGGAAGAGGATCGTCACCACCATGCGCTCGGTGCCGGGCCAGAGGTTCCGGTTCGACTTCACGCCGAGCCGCGGCCGGGACGCCGTGCCCTGGACCGAGTGCTACCCGGGGGACGACACGGTCGACATCATCGGCATGGATTCCTACGACCAGCCGAGCGGAATGTCGTTCGACGAACAGGTCGAGGAGCCCTTCGGCCTCCGGCAGCACGTGGAATTCGCGAAAGCCCACGGCAAGCCCGTCTCCTATCCGGAATGGGGCCTGTTCCGCAACGGTGACAACGCCGAGTACATGCGGCGCATGCTCGCCTGGATCGACGAACACCGGCCGCTGTACAACACGCTGACCGACTACTGCCCGCACGGTGTGTGGCAGTGCGCGGACAACCCCCGCGCATCGCGGGTCTACCGGACCGCCCTGTACGGCCGCACCGACCAGCCGGCCCCGGCGCCCACACCGACGCCGACCCCGTCCCCGTCCCCGGTCCCCGGACCCACGCCCACCACGAAGCCCCAGGCCGACTGCTCGCCGCTGGAACTCGGCGACTGGGTCGAGTACTGGCTCGGCGGAAAGCTGTGCATCCGCCTCGACTGGTGGTCGAGGAGCCGCTAGGGCCTCTCTTTCGGATCTTGCCGGGGTCGGCCATGCGGCGCCCGCGATCCCGGCCGGCCTGATCCGAAAGAAAGGCTCTAGCCCTGTCCGCGTTCCCGCCACCGGTGCAGCACCTCCCTGCCCCGCTGCCGGGTGGTCGCTTCGCACAGCGCGGCCGTCAGCAGCGGGGCGGTGCGCCGCCGGGCCATGAGGAACCGCTGGTTGACGACCCGTTCGGGCCGCCAGTGCTGCTTGTACGGCTCGGCGCCGCGCATCAGGCTCAGCGTGCCGGGCGGGCCGCTGCCGCAGTGCTCGGCGGACGCGTCCAGCAGCATCACCGCCACGTCCGCCTTCCGCTGCCGGAGGCTCGGATGGGCGCCGTAGAGGTAGCAGCCGACCAGCCCGGGCGAGAGCAGGGTCAGGTCGACGGCCACCACCTCGTCACCGATCCGGAACTCCGTGACCACCGCGCTGCCCGAGCGCACCATCGGACCCACCGCGCGCACCAGATGCTCCCGGAACCGGGGCCGCAGATGCTCGTCGGTCACCTTCCGCCCCTGCCACTGGAGCCGGTGCAGCTCCAGCAGGACGCCGAGCGTCGCCTCCACCTCCTCCGGGCCCACGGCCCGCCGCCGCACCCCGAGCGCGGCCAGCTTGCGCAGCTGGGCCCGCGCCCGCTGGCCGGACTTGCCCGACGGCAGCCGGGCGATCAGCTCGCCCATGGGCACGGCGGGCAGCTCCAGGCACAGTGAGTCGCGGACCGCGCGGCGCGGCCCGCTCCAGCGGTCGTACACCCGCTCGACGGCGCCGCCCGGGCGCACCTCGCGGAAGTCGACCAGCGCCGTGCGGGCCGCGTCCGCGAGCGCCTCGGTGAGCGCGCCGACGGCCCGACCGTCGTCGGTGTCGTCCAGCAGGACGTCCGCGTAGTCGGAGATCGCCCCGCCGAGCGGCACCAGCGCGGGCAGCGGCCGGCTGACCAGCATCAGCGGCGCGGCGGCCACCAGGTCTCGGCCGGCCCGCACCACCAGCAGCCGGAGCCGGCCGGGCCGGCCGTACGACAGCCACCACGAGTGCAGCCAGGCGTGGGTCTGGAACGGGGTCGCGGCGGCGCACCGCTCGTACAGCCGCCCCCAGTCCGGGGTCAGGGCCGCGAAGGCGGCCTCGTCGGTGACGACCTCCGTGGTGAGGACGGCCGGTGCGGTGCGCGCCGTGTACGTCGCGGTCACAGCTGGCCGTGCGCGTCGGCGGCGACGGCCGGGCCGGGCACCGAGGCCGGGCGCACCGTCTCGTCCTCCGGCCGGCGCCTCGGCCGGACCAGCAGCGCCAGTGCGCCGAGCAGCCCGCCCGCGCTCGCCCCGACCAGCCCGGTCACCTCGGCGGAGGCCGAGCCCGGCGCGCCCGGCCGCACCGCGCGGGAGAACTGGAGGAGTCCGACGTGCGTGCCGGCCTTGGCCGCGTCGGCGTGCCGGATGAGGGCGTGGGCGACCGCGTTGGCCATGTCGGTGGCCTCGGACGGGCGGGCGGAGCTGGCGGAGACGGCCACCATGGGGGCGTCCGGCGACGTCGCGGTGCGCACGCTGTCGCGCAGGGTCCGCGTCGGCACCCCCGCTTCCACCTGCGCGTCACCGAGAACCGCGAGCTGGGTGGCGACCCGGCCGTAGGCCTGGGCGAAACCGAGTGCGGTGGCGGTGTCGGACCGCTCCGTGGGAACGGCGATGACATAGCTGGTCGCCGTGTACTCCGGGGTCTTCAGCACGCCGTACCCGCCGCCCAGCAGTCCGCCCGCGACGACACCGGCGGCCACCAGCGACCAGGACGGCAGCGCGCGGGCGCGGGACAGCCGGGAGGTGCGGTGCTGCCGGGTGTGGTTGTCGGTCATGAGGGTCTGACCTCCTGAGGGGAGCGGGACTTCGGGACCGTGCGGGCGAGCGCCGTCGTGTAGACGTCCATGAGCCGGGCGGCGCTGCGGGTGATGCAGTAGTGGCGGGCCGCCTCCGGGGCGGTGCGCGGACCGGGCCCGGCGGCACGGACCCCGGTGAGCGCACGGGCGTAGGCGCCGGCGTCGCAGGGGACGCGCAGCGCGTCCGGGGCGGCGCCGGGCGGCAGGTCCTCCAGGGCCGGGCAGGAGGTGTAGCGCACGGGCAGCCCGGCCGCGAGCGCCTCCACGACCGCGAGTCCGAACGCCTCCTCGGGGGAGGGGGCGGCGAGCACGTCCATCGCCGAGGCCAGCGCGGGCAGACCGGGCCCGGACGAGCCGTCGGGCAGGTACGGCCGCTCGCCGGCGAACAGCACCCGGCCGGCGACCCCCGCCTTTCGCGCGGTCTCCCGCAGCGCGCGTTCCTCGGGTCCGCCGCCGACCAGCAGCAGCCGGCAGTCGTCCGGCAGCGCGGCCAGGGCCCGGATGACGACGTCGAAGCGTTTGCCGGCGACGAGCCGTCCGACGCAACCGACGACGAACGCGTCCCCGGGGAGGCCGAGTCGCTCCCGGGTGTGCCGGCGGGCCACCGGATCGAAGGCGAACCGCGCCAGGTCGATGCCGTTGGGCACGACCGCGATGCGCGGCGCGGGCACGCCCCAGCGGGTCAGCCGGGCGGCGACCGTGGGCGAGACGGCGACGGTCGACCGGCCCAGCCGCTCGCCCAGCAGATACAGCGAGCGCACGCCCGCGGTGAGCGGCCGGCCCTCCATCTGCGAGTCGCCGAGGGAGTGTTCGGTGGCGACGACCGCCCGCACCCCGGCCAGCCGGGCGGCGATCCGCCCGTACAGGCAGGCCCGGTAGAGGTGGGTGTGCACGAGGTCGTACCGGCCCCGCCGGACGATCCGGGCCAGCCGGGGCAGCGCGCCCAGGTCGCGGTTGCCGGCCATGCCCAGGTGCACCACCCGGACCCCGTCGGCCGCCAGCCCGTCGGCCACCGCCCCGGGTTCGGTCAGCGTCACCACGTCGCACTCGACGGGCAGATGGCGCAGCAGCAGCCGCAGCTGCTGCTCGGCGCCGCCCACCCCGAGCCCGGTGATGACGTGCAGCGCCCTCACCGCAGCCCCTCGACCGGCCGCCGGCGCAACCGGTGCAGCCGGTACTTCAGGAACAGGCGTACGCCGGTGTCGTTCTGCCCGACGTGTACGCGCGGCAGGACGTGCGGGCCGTTCAGCTCACCGGGGTCGATGGCGCAGGCGTAGCCGTAGCCGGCCTGCCGTACGGCGTCCACGGCGCGCCGGTCGACCGTTCCGTACGGGTAGCAGAAGCCGCGCACCGGGGCGCCGGTCAGCTCCTCCAGCGCGGCCCGGCTGCCGGCGGTCTCGGCCGCCAGCAGCGCGTCGTCGGCCCGGGTCAGATCGACGTGGCTGAGGCCGTGCGAGCCGATCTCGATGCCCGCCGCGGCGGCCCGCCGGATGCCGTCGGCGGTCAGCAGCGGCTTGCGCGGGCCCAGTGGGTCCCAGGAGTTGTCGCCACCGAGCCGGCCGGGCAGCACGAACAGGGTGGCCGTGCACTCCCGGCGCGCCAGTACGGGCAGGGCGTGGGCGACGAAGTCGGCGTACCCGTCGTCGAAGGTGAGACCCACCAGGTCCCGCCCCCCGCCCCCGGCCCGGGCGGCGAGCAGCTCACCCACGGACACCCCGCGCAGCCCCTGCCCGCGCAGCCAGCACAGCTGCCGGTCCAGCCGGTCGGGGGTGACCGTGATGCGGTACGGGTCGTCGGAACAGTCACCGACCGAGTGGTACATGGCGATCCACGGGACCGGGCCGGTGCCTGCGATGGCCGGGGCCGCCGCGCGGGCGAACTCAACGGAAGACGGCATGGGCGACCCTTCGGGTATGGGTGCGTACGGAACGGACAGCGGATGCGAGACCCCGGGCGTCCAGACCCAGCCCGAGCAGGACGAACACGACGATCACCGTGCTGCCGCCGGCGGCGAGCCCGGCGAGCGGGGCCGGGGACAGGCCCGCCGCGAAGGCACCGGCCACGGCGGCGGCCCCCGCCGCCGACAGCGGCCGGCCCAGCCCGCGCAGCACGGCCCCGGTGCGGATGGGCACGCTCCGGCGGCGCATCCCGGCGAGCAGCAGGCCGGCGGTGAGAGTGATCCCGGTGGCGTTGGCGGCGGCGATCCCGGTGACTCCCCAAGAGTCGATCGTCAAGGCGCCGGCACAGGACGTCGCGACGATCCCGGCGGTCATCGAGGCCAGCGGGTACCAGGTGACGCGGCCCGCCGAGAAGTACGAGCGGACCAGGACACCGGTCAGGGTCTGGCCGAGCAGCCCGAGCGCGTAGACCCGCATCACCCCGGCGGTCGCCGCGGTGTCCTGGGCCGTGAAGGCGCCCCGCTGGAACAGCAGCCCGATCAGCTGCGGCGCGCAGGCCACGACCGCCGCGGTGCCGAGCAGCACCAGGCGGGCGGCCAGCGCCAGGTCCCGCTCCACCCGGACCCGGGCCCGCTCGGTGTCCCCGTCGGCCAGTGCCCGCGCCACCACCGGGAACGTGACCGTGCACAGCATCATCGACAGGGTCATCGGAATCTGCGCGACCTTCTGCGCGTAGTTCAGGTGGCTGATGGCCCCGGCGGGCAGGCCCGAGGCGAGGAACCGCTCGATCAGCACCTGCGACTGCCGGCACAGCGCGAACAGCAGCACCGTGGCCAGCAGCCGCACGTCCATCGGCTGTGCGGTGGCCACGGCCCCGACGTCCGCCCTCCCCGGACGGCTGCGCAACTCCCTCACCAGCGACGGAAGTTGCACCAGCACCATCAGGCAGCCGCCCGCCGCCACCCCGAACGCGGCCGAACGCACGCCCCAGCGGGTGCCGAGCGCGTACATCGCCGTGACGATGCCGACGTTGTACGCGATGTAGATCGCGGCCGGCGCCAGGAAACGGCGGTGCGCCCGGAGCGCCGCGCTGGAGTATCCGGCGAGGCCGAAGCTGAGCACACAGGTCGCGGTGAGCCGGGTGCAGTCCACGGCGAGCCCCGGATCGGGCAGGCCCGGCGCGAGCACCGCGACGAACTGCGGCGCCGCGAGCGCGAGCAGTGCCCCGACCGCGGTGAACGCCAGCGCGAGCCGGGGCAGGGTGCCGGCGACCAGCGACCGCACCGGATCCCCCGGGGCGCCCTGGGCGCGGCGGGCCAGGGCCCGGCTGAACGCCGGGATCAGCGCGAACGCCAGCCCGTCCTCGATGAGCAGCGTGGCCGCGAACTCCGGCACGGTCCATGCCACCAGAAAGGCGTCCGTGTCCCGCCCGGCCCCGAACAACCGAGCCAACGACTGGTCCCGCATCAGCCCGAGCAACGCCGCCGCGATGGACAGCGACACGGTGACGAGCGTCGCTCTGGCGAGGAACCTGCGGGTGGGGTGAGGGAGGTCGGGCGGCGCGGGCGCGGGCGCGGGCGTCGGCCCGGCGGGCGGCGACGGCGGGGGTGGTACTGCCGTCGGGGCCGTCGGGGCCGGTGGGGCCGGTGGGGCCGGTGGGGTCGGCACCGGGTCCGCCGGGACGGTGGCATGGCCCGCTGCCGTGGCGCGATTCGCCGGATGGGGCACGGCCGACCGCGCCGTCGGCAGGGCGGCCCTGCCACCACCGGCCTCCGACACGACCGCGGGCCTGGACACGCCACCGGCCTCGGAGCCGGTCCCCGCGCCGGGAGCCACCGTGGGCCTCTGCGCCGTACCGGCTCTCGGCCACGCCCCGGCCCTGGTACGCCCTGTCGGCGTCGCCCCGGCCTCCGCACCCGGTCTTGCGCTCACTGTCGATGTGGGTGCCGACGTCGGTGCCGAACCGGCCTGCGGCCCGGAGAACGGACCGACCGTCGGGGTGGGAGCCGCACCGGCCTTCGCGCCCGGCCCCGGACTCACCACCGGCCCCGGTGCCACGCCGGTCCCCGGGTCGGAGCCCGGGCCCGGACCCCGGCCCGCACGCGTCGTCGGCTGTTCCGCGGTGGCCGTCTCCGGGTCCGGGGGCCCGCCGGTTGTGGGAGTCGTCATCGTGTCGCCCTCCGGCACTCCGCCGGAGAGCGGCGCGGGCGGGGCGGTGTCGTCGTCATCGCAGGGCCGCCTCACCCGTCACCGTTCCCCGTCCGGCCGGCACGGCGGTGCGCTCGTCGCAGGCGACCCGGTCGGCGCCGGCCAGCGCCCACCAGGCGACCAGTCCGAAGCACACCGCCGTCAGCACGGTCGACGGGCCGCCGATGTCGGCGTACGCGAAGTCCACGAGCTGCCACACCAGCAGCCCGCAGGCGACCAGCGCGCAGTCCAGGCCCCGGCCGCCGGCCGCCCGGGCCCGCCACAGGCCGCGCAGGGAGCACACCAGCAGGGCCGACCAGCCGCCCACCAGGCAGAGCAGCCCGATCAGGCCCTGCTCGCCGAGGACCAGCAGGTACATGTTGTGCGGGGACAGCAGCGGCTGCCGGCGGAAGGCGGCGCCCGCGCCCTCGGTGTCGCTGCCCGAGGACAGCCCGACCGAGGCGAACCCGTCGCGGTACTCGGGGAACCCCTTCAGCCCGACGCCGGTCAGCGGGCGCTCGCGCCACATCTCGCCGGCCGCCGCCCACATCGTGTACCGGTCGGTGACCGACTGGTCGGGCGCGTCGGTGACCTGGCCGATGCTGTCGATCCGCTCCTGGAGCAAGGCCGTACCCGTCCCGAACCCGCCCACCAGCACCACACCCACGGCCACCACGGCCGCCCCCACCCGCAGCGCCCGGCGCAGCCCGGACAGCACCAGCTGGACGGTGAGCGTGACCACGGTGGCGATCCAGGCGCCCCGGCTGAAGGACAGGGCGAGAGGCACGGTCAGGGCGAGCGCGCAGCAGACGGCGACCGCGCGCTCGTGCGCCGCACTCCGGCCGAGCGCCAGGCCCGCCGCGCACACCAGCCCGAAGGCCACCACCGTCGCCATACCCATCACGTCCGTCACCCCGAAGGTGCCGACCGCCCGGACGTCCTCGCCCTGGTAGGAGGCCCCGGTGCCGGTGAGGTACTGGTGCACGCCCACCGCCCCCTGCCATCCCGCGAGGGCCACGAACGACCAGGCCAGCAGCCGGAAGTCGGAACGGTGGCGGACGAGCAGCACGACGGCGGCGGGGACCAGCACGAAGACCTGGAGGTAGCGGCCCAGGCCGGTGATCCCGGCGCCCGGTGAGACCGCGTGCAGCGCGGCGAGCGCGACGCCGGCCACCGGGAGGCCGAGGACCACCGCGGCGGTCCGGGTGAGCGGGCGGCGGCGCGCCCGCAGCAGACGGACCGCGCAGACCACGACGACCAGCGCGGACAGCACGTCGGCGGGTCCGGCTCCGCCGTCGCCGCCGGGCGTGACCGGCAGCGCGAGCAGCGCCACCACGGCCACCACCGGCAGCACCGGGGAGAGCCGCGCGGGGCGGTGGAGCGGCAGGACGAGGACCATCGGTCAGCTCCCCGTGGAACGCACGAGCGCGGCGGCGGTGCGCAGCAGGATGCAGACGTCCTGCCACAGCGACCAGTTGTCGATGTAGGCGTTGTCGAAGCGGGCCCGGTCCTCGATGGAGGTGTCGCCGCGCAGCCCGTTGATCTGGGCGAGCCCGGTGACGCCGGTCGGCATGCGGTGCCGGGCCGCGTAACCCGGGTAGGTCTGGCTGAACTGCGAGACGAAGTAGGGACGTTCGGGGCGCGGGCCGACCAGGCTCATGTCACCCCAGAAGACGTTCCACAGCTGGAGCAGCTCGTCCAGCGAGGTCTGCCGCAGGAACCGGCAGAAGGGGCTCATCCTCCGTTCGCCGGCCACGCTCCACCGGGTGGCCGCCTCGTGCTCGTCGACCGGGCGGTGGGTGCGGAACTTCAGCAACGTGAAGGGGCGTCCGTCCTTGCCGATGCGCTCCTGCCGGAAGACCACCCCGGGTCCGTCGGTGATCCGCAGCACCACCGCGCACACCAGCAGCAGGGGGCTGACGAGCGCCAGCAGCGTCCCGGACACCAGCACGTCCAGCAGCCGCTTCCCGGCGCTCGTCCGCCGCCGCGCGCCGAGGTCAAGGCGGCGCACGGCGAACCCGGCCAACTGGTCGCGCGCCTCGTACGCCGGGCAGTCCGCGTCCACCTCCCAGACCGTGCAGCCCGACTCGGCGAGCGCCCGCAGCAGTGACACCTGTCCGGTGCGCACGGCCGGGTCGACGCTGAGGACGGCCCGCACCCCGTTCTGGACCAGGGCCCGCTCCACCTCGTCGGCGGTGGTGAGCACCGGCAGGCCGCCGGCGCCGTCCGGGTGGTCCGCGACCACGCCCACCGGCCGCACCCCGCAGCGCGGGTGCCTGAGCAGCGCGGCGGCCACCCGCTGCGCGGTCATGGCCGGCCCGATCACCAGGGCGCTGTCCGGCCGGCGCAGCAGCGCGGCCCGGCGCCACCAGTGCACGGCGCCCCGGCCCGCACAGGCCGCCACCGCGTGCACCGCCCAGCCCAGCAGCAGGGTGGGGACGGCGAGGGCGTGCTCCGGGTCATGGGAGGCGAGCACGGTGGCGAGGGCCAGCCAGACCACCGCGATCCGTCCGCACACCGCGGGCAGTTCGTCGAGGATGCCGGGGACCGGCCGGGCGCAGTGCGGGCGCAGCAGCAGCGCGCCGGCCACCAGGACACCGACGAGCACCGGCCGGCGGACGGCCTCGTCCAGCGCGCCCGCGCCCGCCAGCGCGGCGAACAGGTCGGCGGTGAGCAGTGGCAGCGGTGAGAGGGACGGCGCGGGCGGGCGCCGCAGCGGGAACCGGAAGCTGACGGCGGCACGGGCCGGGAGGACCGAGACGGGCGAGAACCCGTGGTCCCGTGGCTGCGCGCCGGGGGAGGGGACGGTACTTTCCGCAGTCACGAGTGAATGGGCTCCCTGTACTCGGGGGGCACGGGTTGGGCTGTTCCGCTGTCCGCCGCCGGGGCGGGGACGAGGAGTTCGCGGTAGAGGGCCGCGACCCGTCCGGCGGTGTGCCGCACGTCGTGCGTGGACAGGACATGCCGGCGCCCCTGGGCGCCGAGCGCCGCGCGCAGCGGCGGATCGGAGAGCAGCCCGGTGACCGCGCCGGCCAGCGCCACGGGATCCTCCGGCGGCACCAGGCAGCGCGCGGCGAGGGCGGGCGGCAGGCTCTCGCGGGCGCCGTCGACGTCGGTGAGTACGACGGGCCGGCCACAGCCCAGCGCCTCCAGCGGGGCGAGCGCCATGCCCTCCCAGCGGGAGGGCAGCACCACGAGGTCCGCGGCCCGGTACCAGGGCACGACGTCGGTGACGGCGCCGGCGAAGTGCACGCCGGGGTGCGCCTGCCGCCGCAGGGCCTCGCGGTCCGGGCCGTCGCCGACCAGTACCAGCCGGGCCCGCGGCAGCGCGTGCAGGACGTCCTCCCACGCACGCAGCAGCACGTCCTGGCCCTTCTGGCGGCAGAGGCGTCCCACGCAGACGACGAGGGGTGCCGCCTCGGTGCCGTCGGGGGTCTGCGGAGGGTGCCAGGGGGCCGGCGTGCCGACGGCGGGAGCCGGTGAGAAGCTGGTGGTGTCGATGCCGTTCGGGATGACCGTGTACGCCGCATGCACCCCGGCGCGTACGCCGGTCGTACGCTCCGCCTCGCTCACGCACACCACGCGGTCGGCCCAGCGCGCCCCCCACCGCTCCCAGCGCAGGGCGAGCGCCGCGGTGAGTCCGCCGACCGCCGTGAACGACCAGGCGTGCGGCTGGAACACGGTGGGCGTGCGCCCGCGGACGGCGAGCCGCGCGGCGAGCCCGGCCTTGGCGCTGTGGGCGTGCACCAGTGCGGGCCGCACGTCGTCGATCAGGCGTACGAGCCGCCGTACCTCGCCCGGCAGACCGGGGCCCGGGGCCCGGCCCGCCCGCCAGTCCCGTACGTCGGCGCCCAGATCCCGCAGGCCCGCGGCCAGTTCTCCGCCGGGGCAGGCCACCGTCACCCGCAGACCCGCCGAGAGCTGGGCCCGCGTCAGGTCGAGCACGACCCGGGCGACACCGCCGTCGACGGGTTGCGCGAGGTGCAGGACCCGGGGCCGTGGGTCGGGTGCTGGCTGGTGCATTAGCGGGATACCTCGCTCATGGGGGGCGCTCGGAACTGCGGTCGTGAACGCGCGTCTCACTGCCGGGCGTTCACTGCGACGAGGGCCGCGCCGGCCCACGCCGCGTCCGCGTGGGGAACGAGAGGGAAGCCTGGCTGGTCACCGCCGTGCCGCAGAGCCACGCCGAGATCGGACACGTCGGAGTCGTGGCCGAGCGTGTTGGCGTAGGCCGGCACCCTCCGGGCCGGTACGGCACCCGGTTCGTTGATCGTGTAATCCGGTACGTCGTACGCAGGACTCGCGGAGTCGCCGAGTGCGACGGGCGTACGCCGGTGCCCTGCGGAGAACGTGAGCGCGTCACCCGCGCGTCCCCGGACGCCGTCGTACGCCACCAGGCCGACACGTCCGCCCGCCCCGCCCGGCGCGCGCACCCCGCTCCGCCTGACCTCGGCGCGGGAGCGGCAACTGGTGGAGGCGTTCCCCGCGCGGACGAACCGGCCGAGCCGCACCGCGCGGTGGCGCCGGGCGAAGGCCACCCGGGCGGCCTCGGGGGAGGGGGACGCGCCGGCCCGGGCGGCGGCCGGGACGGACAGGACGGCGGGGGCGAGGGCGCCCGCCGTCGCACGCGGCAGCGGACCCAGGAACTTGCGCATGGCCGACGGTGCCCTTTCGCACGTACTGGAGAGATCCGCAACTCTAGCGACATCAGTACCAATATGGAGAAATCGGGCAACTGTGTCGGAATCGTGGAGGCCATCTCTCCTCACGCGTCACTCCATTGGCGGCACAACCCTGGGGAGCGGGGCGCGTTGACACAGCGCCGGGCATTCCGCCCGAATGTTGTGTCGATCCCAAGGAGCACCTTTCCAATGTCGCGTATCGCGAAGGGCCTGGTCCTGACCTCTGCCGCCGTCGCGGCTGTTGCCGGCGGCGCCGGTGTGGCCTCCGCCGACTCGAACGCCCACGGCGTCGCCGCCAACTCGCCGGGCGTGCTGTCGGGCAACGTCATCCAGGTTCCGGTCCACATCCCGGTGAACGTCTGCGGCAACACCATCGACGTCATCGCCCTCCTGAACCCGGCGGTAGGCAACGCCTGCGTCAACGACTGACACCGGCACGCAACCCTTCGGCCGGCCGGCCGCCCGCACATCCGTCGCGGCGCGGACGGCCGGTTCCGTGTTACGCCGGACAGATCACGTTCCGTGCGCGAGCGGTTGCACCCGGCCGGCGGTGAACTGACGGTGGGCTCAGGTCCCACTGTTCACCGGAAGGAACACCCATGCGTGATCTGCCTGCCCGGCGTCTCGCGTCCACCGCTCTCTGCGCGGCCGTCCTGGTCGGCATCACCGGCCCCGCCGCCGTCGCCGCCGACACGGCACGCGGACACGGCCGCACCAGCTCCCGGGCGCCCGTCCCGACGGCGGAACGGGAAAGGCTCCTCGCCCAGGTGAGGGCCCTCGGCGCCGCCGGTTCCGTCCTCAACCCGGTCGTCGACCTGCTCAACCGGTCGCTGGAGAAGGGCAAGCTGCCCGCCGACGAGGCCAGAAGGCTGGGCGAGGCGGCGAAGAAGGCCATCACCAAGGCCGCCGAGGACCCCACTCCGGCGACAGCCGCGTCCCCGACGGCCCCCGCGTCCCCCGCCACGCCCACGGCCCCCGCGAAGCCCGCCACGCCCACGGCTCCCGCATCGTCGCCCGCTCAGACTGCGAAGCCGACGTCCGCGTCCCCTTCGGCCCCCGTGGCCCCCGTGGCCGCAGAGCCGGCCGCACCCCCCGCCCCCGCCAAGGCCGACGACGGCAGGCCGCCCTCGTCCCGTGATCTCACGGACGACGCGCTCTCCGCCCTCCAGACCGCGGTCGACAACCTGGTGAAGGCGGTCACCGACGGTCTCGACCAGATCCTGTCGTTCGCCGACGACGTGGTGTCCGGCCTGGTGGACCTGCTCGGGACGACCCTTCTCGGCAACGACATGCCCGCCCCCAGCATCGACTCCCTGCCCTCCCTCCCCTCGCTGCCCGTCCTGCCGTCCCTCCCCTCCCTCCCCGCCACACCCAGCCCGGCGGCCACCGGCTGACCCGGGACCGGACTCCCCGCCGGTCCCACGGGGATCTCATATGTCTTCTCGGCACGGGGTTTCCGGCCCGGCCGGACCTCGTTAGGCAGGGCGTAAGACTCCCTGGGGCGACGTGAGTTGCCGAAGAAAGGAACACGATGAGGTCTCTGAAGGCTGCCGCCGTTGTCGCCGGTTCCGTGGCCCTTGCCGGCGTCACCGCGCCCGCGTTCGCCTACGACGCCCAGCACCTGCCGCCCATGAGCCTCAACGGCGGGCTCACCCAAGTCTCCGAGCACCCGCCCACCGTCACCGATCTGCTGCCGGTCAAGCACCAGTCGGACGCGCTCGACACCGAGAACAAGGACTCCGTGCTGAGCAACGTCAAGGGCGCCACCACGAACCTCAACCGCAAGGCGCTGCTCGGCGGTCTGCCCCTGCACCACTGACGTCCACCGCGTCGAACGGGCCGGTACCGCACCCGCGGAACCGGCCCCCGGCGTGTCGGGCCCGTGTCCCCCCATCGGGTGGAGCGGCCCCGGGCACTGCTCCGGAAGGGTGAGAAGCGGCCGGGTCGCCCCGCGGCCCGTCGGTATGGTCGCGCGGTGACCTCAGTATCGAGCGAAACCCGCCCCTTCCGCGCCGCCGACCTCGGCACACTCGCCCTGCTCGCCTGGATGTCGGGCGACGGCAGGACCCCCTGCCTCCTCGCCTGCTCCCTGGGGGACGGCCCGGACGGCCCGGAGGCCGCGTCCGCCGCCGTCGGGCGGCTGCTCCGCACCATGGGGCTGCCCGTCGGCGGCGAGCCCGTCGACGGCGCCACCCGGCCCAGCCTGAAGGTCAGCATGCTGGTGGTCGCCGGACAGATCGTCCTGCAGATGCCGGGCGTCAGCAGCCAGGTCACCCCGCCGGCGGAATGGATGAGGGCCGTCGAGGAACTCGGCTACACCTACTTCATGTTCACCACCCGCATCTGCCCCTCGACCGGCCCCCGCCGGCCGGCCGCCGGGGAGGCGCTGGCCGCGTTCGCCGGTGCCCCGGAGACCACGACCGCCGCCGCGCACCTCTACCTGCCCGCCCGCAGCCTGCGCGCTTGATGGGCCGGCACGCGGGCGCGAGCCGCGGGCTCGCCCTGCTGATCGTGCTCGCGGGGGCGGCGGGAGTGCTGGCCTCCTGGGTGATCACCCTGGACAAGTTCAAGCTGCTTCAGGACCCGCACTTCGTCCCCGGGTGCAGCCTCAACCCGGTGCTCTCCTGCGGCAGTGTGATGAAGAGCGACCAGGCCGCCGTCTTCGGGTTCCCGAACCCGATGCTGGGCCTGGTGGCCTACGGCATCGTGGTCTGCGCCGGCGTGAGCATGCTCGCCGGAGCCCGCTTCCCCGGCTGGTACTGGCTGCTGTTCGAGGCGGGCTGCCTGTTCGGCGTCGGCTTCGTGTCCTGGCTCCAGTTCGAGTCGCTGTACCGGATCAACGCGCTGTGCCTGTGGTGCTGCCTGGCCTGGATCGCGACGATCATCCTGTTCTGGTACGTGACGTCCGCCTGCGTACGCCACCGTTTCCTGCCCGCGCCCCACTGGCTCGAGGCGTTCTTCGCCGAGTTCACCTGGGTGCTTCCCGTACTGCACATCGGGGTGGTCGGCATGCTCGTGCTGACCCGCTGGTGGGACTTCTGGACGAGCTGACCACCACGGCAGAGCCGCCGCCGCCGACGCCGGGCGCCCCCGACGGGCCCCGATACGTCACCGGCCGGCTCCACCCCCCGTATGGCTCCTCGGCGGTGACCCCGCGCGCCCTTCGCCGGTTAACCGGGAGGACATCCGAACCCGGAGGAGGAGCGAGCGATGGTCGTCGATGTCGGTGGCGTGGCCGGCGGTGCGGAGCAGCGGGCCGCAGCGGGGGCGGGCAGACCCTCACGGAGGGAAATGGCGCGGGGGCTGCTGGCCTCCGGCGCCGCCCTGGCGCTCGCCCCGGTCGTCGCCGCGTCCCGGCCCACGTCCCCGGCCGGCGGTACCGGGGACGGCTCCTTCGACGAGACCTACCGGGGCCGCCGCATCCAGGGCGTCCTGATGCCGGCCGCGGGGCACCGGGCGGCCGGCGGCGACTGGCGGATCACCATCGACGGCCGCCCGCTGCACCTGATGCGCCGGGCCGACGGCACCTGGCTGACCATGGTCGACCACTACACGTCGTACCGCACGCAGCTGGAGGCCACCCGGGCGGCCGTCGACGGGATCGGCCCCGGCCGGCGGCTGCGCGAACTGGCGCCGGGACCGGTCGGGGACCCACGGCCGGGTGACCGCACGCACCCGGGGGGCCGGCATGGCGTACGTGCGTAAGGACGTCAGCACCCTCACCCGCACCGAGCGCCGGCGGTTCGTCAACGCGCTGCTGGAGCTGAAACGGCGTGGCGAGTACGACGAGTTCGTGCGCATGCACATCGACTTCTACACCACCGACGGCGAGGACGGCCTGCGCAGCGCCCACATGGCCCCGTCGTTCCTGCCCTGGCACCGCCGGTTCCTGCTGGAGCTGGAGCGGGCGCTGCGCCGGATCGACTCCTCGGTGACGGTGCCGTACTGGGACTGGACCCGGGACCGCACGACGACCTCGGTGCCCTGGACGACGGACCTGCTCGGTGGCAACGGGCGGCACTCCGACCGGCAGGTGACCACCGGTCCGTTCGCCTACTCGGCGGGCCACTGGACCATCCGCGAGGGCGTCACCGACGGCAGATTCCTCACCCGGGACCTGGGCCGGGCCGCCGCCCCCATCCAGCTGCCCACCCGCCGCGAACTGCAGGGGGCGCTCGACGACCCCGTGTACGACGTGTGGCCCTGGGACTCCACCGTCCGCCAGGGCTTCCGCAACAAGCTGGAGGGCTGGGGAACGGGCACCGGCAGCGCCTCCTGGCGCAACCACAACCGTGTGCACCGGTGGGTCGGCGGCGCCATGCTCGGCGGCGCGTCCGTGAACGACCCGGTGTTCTGGCTGCACCACGCCTTCGTCGACCTTCAGTGGCACCGCTGGCAGCGGGCTCACCGCAACCACCGCTACCTGCCGGCCGAACCGCCCCGGGACACCGACGGCCGGCACGGCCGGGTCGTCGCCCGGCACGAAAAGCTGCCGCCGTGGGAGGAGACACCGGACCAGCTGGAGGACGTGAGCCGGCTCTACCGGTACGCGTGAGATGCCCGCCGGCCGCAGCGGGCACGGAAAGAGCCCCGGCGCTCGGAGTGCCGGGGCTCTCGCCTGTCGATGCCGGCCGGTTCAGCCGCCGTAGCCACTCTCGGAACCGGCGTTGCCGTTCTTGTCGTCGGAACCCGCGTCGCCGCTCTTGCCCTCGTGGCCGTCGTTGACACAGACGTTCCCGAACGTCGGGTTCAGCAGGCCGATGACGTCGATGGTGTTGCCGCAGATGTTGATCGGCACGTGGACCGGAACCTGGATCAGGTTGCCCGACAGAACGCCGGGGGAACCGACGGCCGCGCCCTCGGCGGTGGCGTCGGCCAGAGCCAGCCCGGCCCCGCTGATCACCACGGCACCGGTGCCGAGAGCGACGGCGACTGTCTTCGCGATGCGGGACATCACGTTCTCCTTTGGTTGCTCGGATAGCGCAGCGGCAGACCAGCCGCCGCACTTCCCGTTCAACGGCGTCACCCGGGGCTGGTCACGGTGATCAGCCGTGGATCACCCTTTCAACGGCAACGCGCTTCCGGCGGGCGAGCCGGCGCGGCGTGCACGCGGCTCCGGCGTTATTCGCAGGCACCGGCCCGGACCGCTCCCTTACCCTCCGGCCATGGACAACGACAACCTCCCCGACGCGCGCGAGCGGTCCCGGCAGCTGATCGGACTGCTCGCCGACACAGGCCGGCTGCGGGCCTTCGCGGCGGTGGCGCTCGGCGCCCGGAGCCCCGAAGAGGTCGCCGGGGCGGCCGGCCTGCCGGCGAAGGCGACGGCACTCGCGCTGTTCAGGCTGCGCGAGCAGGGTGCCGTGACCGACGGCACCGACGGCGGGCTGGCCGTCTCCTACGACCTCCTGCGCGACCTGGCCCGCCCCGAGCAGCCCGCGCGGCAGGCGGGCCCGGACGTGATCACCACCTTCGTCCGGGACGGCCGTCTGCTACGGCTGCCGGCCCAGTGGACCCGCAAGCAGCGCGTACTGCGGCACATCGCGGAGCAGACCTTCGAGCCGGGTGTCGCCTACCCGGAACGCGTCGTCAACGAGCGCCTGCGGGCCTGGTGCGAGGGCTCCGACGACATCGACCATGTGACCCTCCGGCGCTACCTGGTCGACCTGCACGAACTACGCCGGACCGACGGCGTCTACGAACGCGTGCCGGCCGGTACGTGAGCGGAACCGGCGCCGGCAAGGCAACAGCTGACCCGAGCCCGGGCCCGGGTCACCGCCCCGCCAGGACGACCGACACACAACGGCGGTCCCCCGTGGGGCTGTCGGCCTCAGCCGGGCAGCCGGCGTATCGGCGAGCCGTCCAGCCAGGCGCGGATGTCCTCCACCGCCTGGCCGTAGTACGTCGTGTAGTTGGCGTGCGAGACGTAGCCGAGATGAGGCGTGGCCAGGAGACGGGGCGCGGTCCGCATCGGGTGGCCGGCGGGCAGCGGTTCGATGTCGAACACGTCGACACCGGCGCCCGCGATCCGGCCCTCGTGCAGCGCGGCCAGCAGCGCGTCCTGGTCGACGATCGCCGCGCGCGAGGTGTTGACGAGGTAGGCGGTCGGCTTCATCAGGGCGAGTTCGGCGGCGCCGAGAAGACCGCGGGTACGGTCACCGAGGGCCAGATGGACGGAGACGAAATCACTCCCGGCGAGCAACTCCTCCTTCGAACCGGCGAGTTCCACCCCGACCTCGGCGGCGCGCTCCTCGGTGAGGTGCTGGCTCCACGCGCTCACCCGCATCCCGAACGCGAGCCCGACCTGCGCCACCCGGCTGCCGATCTTCCCGAGGCCGAGCAGGCCCAGCCGGCGTCCGTGCAGATCGGCGCCGACGGTCGACTGCCAGGGCCCGTTGCCGCGCAGCGCGGTGCTCTCCTGGACGATCCCCCGGGCGAGACCGAGCAACAGCGCCCAGGTCAGCTCGACCGGCGGGGTACTGGAACTCGCCGTACCGCACACGGTGACGCCGTGCGCCTCGGCGGCGGCGTAGTCGATGACGCTGTTGCGCATCCCGGAGGCGACGAGCAGCTTCAGCCGGGGGAGACGGGCGATCAGGGAGCCGGGGAAGGGGACGCGCTCGCGCAGGGTGACGACGATGTCGTAGTCGGCGAGGGCCCCGGCGAGGGCCTCCTCGTCCCCGAGGTGCTCGCGCAGCGAGACGACCTCCACCCGCTCCCCGAGCACCGACCAGTCGGCCAACTCGGTGGCCACTCCCTGGAAGTCGTCCAGCACCACACAACGAAGTCGCACGTCGTCTCCCTCCCGCCCGACGACTCTAACGACCGCCCGACGCCGGGGTTGACCCCCGGTACGTCACGACCCCGACCACCCGATCGGCACAAGCGCGGGTGAGCGGGGGCCTGCCCGCTCAGCACGGACGCGGGCCGGCTCGAAGCGGCCTTACGCCTTTATCCGGGAATCGGGTGATTGCCATTGGCTGCCCCTTCGGCATGCCCGCAGCGCCCCGCCAGTATGCTCTTCGGGTCTTCTCACCTGACCGGCCGACCAGGAGTGCGCGATGTTCAAATCCCGG
This sequence comes from Streptomyces sp. NPDC014991, assembly GCF_043080665.1. Lineage (NCBI taxonomy): Bacteria > Bacillati > Actinomycetota > Actinomycetes > Kitasatosporales > Streptomycetaceae > Streptomyces > Streptomyces sp. NPDC014991. The sequence goes on along the minus strand of NZ_JBIBVY010000001.1, from coordinate 825,813 downwards.
ACGACCGCAGGCATGTCGATCCTCGCGGCCGTCGCGGCGAGCACGCTGCTCCTGGGCTGCTCGGCCTCCGCCGAGGTAAGGAAGTCCACGCCGCCGAAACTGTCCGCGGACAGGCTTTCCAGCACGCTCTCCGAGAAGCTCGCCGCCGCCACGGGGCAGCAGAAGCCGCACGTCTCCTGCCCTGAGGACCTCGTCGGCAAGGTCGGCACCACCCAGCGCTGCACGCTCACGGCGGATGACGGCAGCACCCTGGGCGTCACGGTCAAGGTCACCTCTGTCAGCGACGGCCGGATCCACTACGACTTCAAGGCCGACGACAAGGCCTCCCCGGCGCCGAACTAAGCGACACCCAGCCGCGGTTGTCCGGCGGAGCCACGCCACGAGCGGGTCGTCGCGACGAGGGAGCGCCCGCCACGCCGACGCCGGAAAGCGGCAGACACGGGAGGCAAGGCTGATGGCGCGGGCGGAACCGGGGAAACAACGCGACGGCACGGCCCGTCAGGATGCGACCGAACCAGGCACCGGGTGATGTCGCGGGGCCAAGGGAGCGATGTGCGCTGTACGGCCGGGTCATCTTCGAACTCCTCCCAGGACTCCTTCCCACTCGTGTCCTCACCCAGTCATCGGTGTCACGGAACCGCTCGCATCCCGCTTCCGTGTCGCTTGACGGGACAGGCCGAAGGCGCCGGCAGCCAGTGTCCACATCAGGAGGGGAAATACCGCGACCCGCTCCATGCCTCCCATGCCCAGGCCCGAATAGTGGTGGGAGACGAAGAGCGCCAAGGCCGTGATCGCGGTGATTCCCGACAGACTGGCAACCCAACGAAGTGGAACCGGAACATCGTCTGACAGGCCGGCTCCTGCCAGCACAAGACCGATGTTTCCCGTGCCCATGATGAGCAGGGCACCCAGGACGTGCTGATTCTCATGTGCGTCCGCAGGTGCCAGCCCGGCGAGCACGAACCCCAGACCGGCACCGGCCAGCAGGAGCCGGGCCACGGTGGCGGTCGCGCCCCGGCGCCACCTGGGACCGGTCAGGGCGACACCGACCACGAGCAGCGTCCCCAAGGTGATGAACGAGACGTTCATCAGGGCATGTTCGGGCGAACATATATACCGCGGCTCGGGTTCCTGCTGCACAGCACAGTGGACGTTACCCAGGTCGCTGATATTGTTCCGCGCCCAACTGTAGGGTTTCGCCCAGGCTGACTGCACGACCCCATGGATCACGAAGAACTGCACCGCACCCGCGATCCACGCGGAATACCCGATCCGAGACTTCACCTGTCCACCTTCTGCCGCACATTTCCCGTACGACCCAGCGGATCACGCGGCTCCAGTGGCAGGCACTCCGGTGAGCCCCCGGAGCGGGGTAGGGCAAACCTCATGAACGGGCGTGTCCGATGACCCGCGGAACTGCGGCCAGAACCTCTCAGTACCGTCCCGGAACCCGGGATCACCGGTGACCGCGGGGGGCTGCACACGGCCCCGTTACTCAGCCGCGATGTACATGTCGAGGAGCGGCCGGGATGGGGCATGTGCCGGCAGGGGAGGGAGACCGAGATCGCTGGCATCGACGACGAGATCGGGCGTGAGCACCTCATCGAATCGTTCATAGGCGCCGGCGTCACTCAGGTGACCATGGAGTGCTATCGCCTCGTGAATACCCAGGCGGTCGTCGGCGGTCAGGCTCAACCCACCCTCGCAACGCATGAGTTGGGAGGCAACGGCCAAGGCTACACCGCATTCCACGGAAACGATCTCGACGTTGATGGCAGAGGTCGTCCTCAGCCCGCGCGTTCGCCGAGGCGATGAGAAGTGCCTGAGTGAGCTCCCTGACCCCGCTGAGAACGGCCCGGTCGGCGACCCACCTGGCGAAGCGGCCGGCGAGCCTTTCGGACTCAGCGGCTCACAGTGGTCTCGCGGTCGATGCGTGACAGCTTCTCGGGATTGCGCACGGCGTAGAGCCCCGTGATGAGGCCGTCGTCGATGCGCACCGCCAGGACCGTGTCGACCTTGCCGTCCAGCCGGAGGACGAGCGCTGGACAGCCATTGACCTGTGTCGGCTGCAGCGACACTGCGGCGGAAATCCTGCCCAGTACGCGGGCCACGCTGTCGGCGCCCATGACGGGCGCCGGCGCGGCCTGTACCGTTCCGCCCCCGTCGGTCAGCAGAACGACATCTGGCGCGATCCTGTCGAGCAGGCATTGCAGGTCCCCTGTCTCGATCGCCTGCTGGAACGCCACGAGCGCGCTGCGGGTCTCGCCCGGACAAACGACTTCGCGCGGCCGGCGCGCAGCTACGTGGGCTCGTGCCCGGTGCGCGATCTGGCGGACCGCGACCGGGCTCTTGTCGACGGCCTCCGCGATCTCGTCGTATCCCAGGTCGAACACGTCGCGCAGCACGAACACCGCCCGCTCGGTCGGGGCGAGCGTCTCCAGCACCAGCAGCATCGCCATCGAGATGCTGTCGGCCAGCTCGACGTCCTCGGCCACGTCGGGCGCGGTCAGTAGCGGTTCAGGCAACCAGGGGCCGACGTAGGACTCCTTGCGCCGCCGAAGCACGCGTAGTCGGCTCAGTGCCTGTCGGGTGGTCGTCCGGACCAGGTAGGCACGCTGATCCCGCACTGTGCAGAGGTCGACGCCCGCCCAGCGCAGCCATGTCTCCTGAAGGTGGACGAGATCGACCACCCGCTGCTGGCCGAGGCGTCCGAGCAGTTCGCGGACGAGGACGGCAAGCCCGAGCGCATCCGGTCCGTGGACGACCAGGTGCTGTTCAAGGCCGCTGCCGTGGCAGCCGCGGGGTTGTACGAGCACCGCTTTAGGAGTTCGATCCCTGGCCGCTTCGGCTGCTGCTGTCGGCTGATGCGACAGCCGGACGGAGACGCTGGTGTACGTCCCCGTCCGGCGTCGTTGATGTCAGCCGTGGATGTCAGAAGCCTCGGTCCTTGAGAAGCTGTGTCTGAGGCCTGCATGACAAGATGTTCTAGGCTCGGACCAATCCTGATTCTCTGAATCTGTGCAGTCAGGGGCTTGTCGCTTCGAGCGGGGCTGCCCGAAGAGACGGGCAGACGGACGCCGATGCCGTCAGTCTTGGTTTCCTGAGTGCTCGTCGTCACCTCGCGGCCCAGCCGTCGTTGGCGTATCCGCGGTTTAAGCGGCGCCCTTCTTGTCGTTGATCTGGAAAGTGATGACGTCGACTTCATCGGTTCCCGCCAGATCTGGGTAGTGGCCCTTGAGGACTTCCCGGAGTTCGGCTGCGGTCGTCAGCCCCTCAGCTTGGGCGTCCTGGTTGGTGAGGTCGCTGACCAGGCAGTGCCTGATGCCGGTCACCTCTGCCGACAGGACGACTTCAGGGTCGCTCTCAAACACCAGCCGTGCCGGGCCGAGCTGCGCCGGGTCCCGGAATCGGGTGGTCTTGGTCTTGGCGCCGGAGCGGACGACTTCGAGGTAGCGAGGATTGAACCGAATGATTGCGGGACCGGCCGTCTCGGGGTTTTGGTAGAGCGAGGGGTCGAGACCGTTCATTCCCGCCTCCGGGGTCCATCGCTGAGCCAGCGGCACCAGGTCGGCGGCGACCACGGACATGAGCCCCGCGGGGGTGGGCACGATGACGCGCATGGTGGGGTAGTAGTCCAAGAAGACCTGCCGATCGCGCCCGCACGGGCCGATGACCCCGCGCTCGTGGTTTCCCACGGCGACGATGCAGCGCATCTGGCGGGCGCCCTGGGCCCGCGCGGCTCCCAGAGCCACGAGTTCGGCGCAGGGGCCGCCGGTGAAGTGGTAGAGGTTCACGCCAGCGAACATCCGGTAGTCGGCGGCCATGACTGCGGCGCCCACCGTGTGGATTCCATCTTCATCGGGCCCGGCGTCGGTATGCGCGTCTATGGTGCGGCGTGCCAGCTCCACGAGCTCACGCTCATCAGCATCGAGAGCTCGTGCAGATGACGGGACATACACCTTTTTGACCTTCCCTTCCTTCAGCAGCCGCCCAAGAGCATTCCACGCCACGCAGGCGGGCTCCACAGGGTTTCGGCTTGCCTTGGCGGGACCCTTATGGTGGTCCCGTGGGCAGGGATGCAGTGCGAGGCTGATCGTGATCACGGACGACGATCCGGGTCCCCGGTTGTGCCGTGGGTGCGGTGGTCCGCTGATGCCGTTGGCGAAGTCGACGGCGGCGTTCTGTTCGTCGGCGTGCCGCTCGCGTCATTGGCGCCGGCTTCGGCGCCCGAGGGTGAGGACCGAGTCGGTCCAGGTCGCCGTGGTGGCGAACTGCCTGGAGCTCGACGCACGTTGGACGGTCGGAGTGGAACATTCCGCCTCGGCACGGTACTCCTCTCCCCGTTGTCGCAAACGGGCCTGGCACCGCCGGCGCGCGCAGCAGGACGGAGTGTGAGACCGCGCGCCGCGCCCCGGCGGGGCCGCTCCACGTGCCGGGCCCGCGCGTCCTGGCAACCGTTCCCGGGCCGCCGGATGGTGAGAGAGAAGCGGGTACTCGCGGCGAGTTGACGGCATGAGGGGTGCCGCGCCCGGCCCGTGGGGGTTGATGCGGATGTCCGGATATGTCGGCAGTGTGACCCGGGACCGCTACGACGAGCTGGTCAAGCTGGGGCGGGACTGGGTGGCCACGATGAGCAGCGCCCAGGGGCGCCTCGGGGACGCGGCCTTGGAGATCAAGGCGATTTTACGGCTTGGCGCAACGTTCGACGCCCGGATCCCAGATCTGACTTCCGGCGAGTAAGGGACGGGGATGAGGCCCAATCAAGAACCGCTTACGGGTGGGCCTCGTCTTTGTCAGGTCGATCACGGGGCCTCGGTGACGATGGACAACAGGTCGTGCTCCTGGGCTGACCATCTGCTGGGGTCCGACGCCGACCGCTGCTGATCGGGGCTGTTGGTGTCAGGCGTTGGTGTCAGCCACCGTGGGCGGGTTTGACAGCTTCGCCGGGGGTGCGGCCGTGGACGGCTACCGCATCTCCGACTGTCAGTGCTGCATGGCACCGGGCCGCCATGACGGCAACGACAGAACTCACCCTCTTCGCCGACTACTTCCAAATACACGTAACCGATGCGGATTCAGACGGTGATCTAAGCGACGCGTGGACTGACCAGGCCGTTGCGGATCACCTCGCGGTTGCATCAGATGCGCTGGGCATCGGCACGTCGGTCAATGTCAACGTATCCGTTACGGTCGTCGTCCTGCCTCAGGAGCCGAGTGATGACGGCTCGGAATTCGATCACGTCGTTGAGGCCAGCCTCGATGTGTCGTTGGGCCGCCTGATGGTTCTGGGCTGCACTGACTACGCCCCCGATGCGGCAACGTTCGAGGTCCCGAAAGGCTGGAACCGCGTCCGCGTGTCCCGGAGCAACTTGGCTCGGACAGCTCAAGCCGACGTCGACTCTGACGAGAGCCCAGAGACCACTGAGAAGATCCGTATCCAGGTGTGGGCGGCCCCGGAGCGTCCAGCAAAGATCATCAAGCGGTGGTCTTAGGTCGGCGGGGTGGTGGTGGGCTCGTGCGCCCGTCCTTCGAGCCGAACTTTCACGACCATTTGTTACCCACCACTCACCCCAGCGTGCCCGCGGTCGGCGACGGCGCCCCCTCCATCCCGGTGCCGGCCGATCCCCCGCCGGAGGCATCGGCTTGGACCGCGCGCCGCTCTATGCGGTGATCGCCTCATGGCCTCGGCCCTATCCACCAGTGGGCGCGAGTCGGCGCAGCGCGGGCGAAGCGGGCCGAAGGCAGGAGCGTTACCCGGAGCGGAGCCGGGTGCCTTGACAGGCCGGGGGATCTGCTGGCCGACGAGTGACGGGCTCGTTGCCGTCAGAGACGCGAAACGCCCTGGAGGGGAGATCCCCTCCAGGGCGTTTTCGCTGGTAGGAGGTGGCGCCCCCGGCAGGACTCGAACCTGCGGCCAAGCGCTTAGAAGGCGCCTGCTCTATCCACTGAGCTACGGGGGCCGGGTGGGGTGGCCCGTGACCGGTGCCCTGGTGGGGGCTGATCCGTGACGGTGCCGGGGTCAAGGATAGGGCTCCCGGTTCCTTGACCCTGTCGCTTCCCCTCCGTGGCTCGATGTGGAGGTTCGGTGAAGCGGTCCTGATAATCGCAGGCAGGTGCGAATCGTGCACCGTTTTTGGCGGCCTGTGCCACCGGGTGTTGTGTACTCGTTATGCCTCGACTGTGCCCGTGTCCCGGTCGTCCCCTCCGTCCGTTCTGTCCCGTCGGCACGCAGACATGTCTATATGCTTCAGAATTCCCCTAAAATTGGGCATTCTTCACATGTGGTGACCTTGGACGTACGGCCTCAGCTGCTCGACACACTCTCCGCTCTGCGCGACCGTGTCGCCGCCGCACGCTTTCCGCTGCCCCTGGCCGGGGCCCCACGCGCGCGTGCCAACCGCGACGAACTCCTTGCGCAGCTCGACGACTACCTCGTACCCCGGCTACGGGAACCCGAGGCGCCGCTGCTCGCCGTCGTGGGCGGCTCCACGGGCGCGGGGAAGTCGACGCTCGTCAACTCTCTCGTCGGCCGCCGGGTGAGCGAGGCCGGCGTGCTCCGGCCGACCACCCGGACGCCGGTGCTGGTCTGCCATCCGGAGGACCATCACTGGTTCAGCGGCATGCGCGTGCTCCCCGATCTGACGCGCGTGTGGGTGCCCCACCAGGACCCCGGCGACGACTTCATGCCTCCCGGCGAGGAACCCGGACGCGTACTGCGCGTGGAGTCCGCCGACTCCCTCCCGCGCGGGCTCGCCCTCCTCGACGCCCCCGACATCGACTCCCTGCTCGCCGACCACCGTGTCCTCGCGGCCGAACTGATCTGCGCCGCCGACATCTGGATCATGGTCACGACGGCCGCCCGTTACGCCGACGCCGTCCCCTGGCACCTGTTGCGCACCGCCAAGGAGTACGACGCCGCCCTCGTCACCGTCCTGGACCGGGTGCCCCACCAGGTCGTCTCCGAGGTCTCCCGGCAGTACGGCGCCCTGCTCACCAAGGCCGGCCTCGGTCACGTACCCCGCTTCACCGTGCCGGAGCTGCCCGAGTCCGCCTGGGGCGCCGGGCTGCTGCCCGCCACCGCCGTCGCGCCTCTGAAGAGCTGGCTCACCCAGCACGCACAGGACGCCGCCGCCCGGCAGCACGTCATGGCCCGTACCGCCTACGGCGTCCTCGACTCGCTCAAGGCGCGCATGCCCGAGCTGGCCAGCGCCGCCGCCGCCCAGTACGCGGCGGCCCTCCGGCTCACCTCCGCCGTGGAGAGCGCCTACGACCGCGAGCACGAGCGGGTACGGGGCCGCCTCCAGGCCGGCGCCGTACTCGCCGGGGACGCCCTCAAACGCTGGCGCGCCTTCCCCCTGGACTGCACCGCGGGCGAACTCCTGGACGCCCTCGTGGAGAGCCTCGCGGCGCTGCTGCTGTGCGCCGTCACCGCCGCCGACGAGCGTGTCGACGACGTGTGGCGGCGCGAGCCCGCCGCGGGCGCCCCCGGCCTCACCCGCCGCGACGTGTCCCTGGAGCGCGCCGAGCACCGTATCGGCCTGGCGGTACGGCGCTGGCGGCGGGAGCTGGAGGAGTACGCCGACGACGAGGTACGGGAGCTGGAGCGCACCGGCAGCGCCCCCGACGCGGAGGCCGTCGCCGCCCTGGTCGCCACGGCGGTACTGGGCGGGCGCCGGGCGCGTACCGCCGGTGAGGGGCTCGCCGAACGGCTCGGCGTCCATGGCGCGCTGCGGCTGCGGGACCGGGCCGGACGGCTGCTCATCGAGCACGTGGACCGGGTCGTGCACGCCGAACGGGAGCGGCGCCTCGCCCCGCTCGACGCCCTGGACGTCCATCCCGAGCACCAGGCCGAACTCATCGCCGCGTTGTCGGTACTTCAGAAGGAGAGGTGACCGGTGACCGCCGTCACTGACCAGGACCACACCGAACACACCGACCACATGAGGCGCAGTGATCACGGCAGCGACAGTGGCGGCATCCGGTCCACGGAGCACAGCGGTCGCGCCGGCACGGTGCCCACGGACAACGCCCAGACCGCCGCGCGCGCCGAAGGTCCGACGAACGGACACGCGAGCCCTACGAACGGACAGGTGAGCCGCGGAGAAGGACACGCGAGCCGCGTGGAGGGCAGCCGTGGCGATGACGGTCCCGGCGCCGGCCGCCGCACCGCGAACCCCACCCCCCGGCCCGCCGCTGTCGGCGCCCCCGCTCTCAGCGTCCCCACGGACGTCGAGAAGGGGGACGCCGGCGGAAACGGAGAGAGGAACCGGGGCGGAGACGAGGCCACGGGCCGGGGCAGCGGCGACGACCACGAGGATGGCCACGAGGAGGGCCACGAGGAGGGCCACGGCGAAGGTGATCCGGAAGAGGGCGGCGGCAAGAGCAAGGACAAGGACAAGGGCAAGGAGACCGTCGGCGGGCAGCACGCGCGCGTGACGGACGAGGACGCCGACCACGGGAGTCCCGCGCGTGTGCACGGCGAGAACGCTGCCCAGGAGCGATCCGCGCGCGGGGCCGGCGCAGGCGGGATCGTCAGTGTCCCGCGCCCGCAGCCCCACTCGCCGAAGCCCCGTCCCGCTGCGGAAGCCAAGCCGGGCAGCGGCACCGGCACCGGCACCGGCACGTCCACGCCCGCGCCCGCGAAGACGAAGGCGAAGGCCGGCACGAACCCGGACACCGCCTCCGGCCCGGACGCGGCAGCCGACGCGGAATCCCAGGAGACCTGGGACGACGGTCTCATCGCCCGGCGCGTCACCGAAGCCAACGCCGCCGCCCTCGCCGCCGAACGCGCCTCCTCGATCGAGCCCGCGCACCGCGGCCCTGCCGGCCACATCCCGGCCCCGCTGGCCTACGACGGCCCCCTGCGCTCCCGCCTGGACGCCCTGCGGGAACTCGTCGGGCTGTCCCGCACCCGCCTGGACAGCCACACCCTCGCCGAGGCGGGCCGGGTACTGGACGAGGCCGCGGCCCGCCGCAAGCTGTCCGGCCGGCACACCGTCGTCGCCCTCGCCGGGGCCACCGGCAGCGGTAAGTCCCAGCTGTTCAACACCCTCGCCGGAGTGCCCATCTCGGAGACCGGCGTACGGCGCCCCACCACCGCCGCGCCCATCGCGTGCAGCTGGAGCGACGGCGCGGCGGGCCTCATCGACCGGCTGGGCATCCCGGGCCGGCTGCGCCGTCGGCCACTGCACAACCAGGAGAGCGAGGCGCAGCTGCGCGGGCTCGTCCTGATCGACCTGCCCGACCACGACTCCGCGGCCGTACAGCACCGCGAACAGGTCGACAGGATCCTGAAGCTGGTCGACGCGGTGATCTGGGTGGTCGACCCCGAGAAGTACGCCGACGCCATCCTCCACGAGCGCTACTTGCGGCCCATGGCCGGCCACGCGGAGGTCATGTTCATCGTCCTCAACCAGGTGGACCGGCTGCCCGGCGACGCCGCCCACCAGGTCCTGGACGACCTGCGGCGGCTACTGGACGAGGACGGCATCGCGCTCGGCGAGTACGGCGAACCGGGCGCAACGGTGCTCGCACTGTCCGCCCTCACCGGAGAGGGCGTCGGTGATCTGCGTGAGGCGCTCGGCGAGTTCGTGGCGGAGCGCGGCGCGGCGGCCCGCCGGGTGGCGGCCGACCTGGACGCCGCCGCGGCCGAGCTGCGGCCCGTCTACGCCACCGGGCGGCGGGTCGGCCTGACCGAGGAGGCGCGTGAGGAGTTCGCCGCGCGGCTCGCGGACGCGGTGGGCGCCACGGCGGCGGGCGAGGCCGCCGAGCGCGCCTGGCTGCGCAACGCCAACCGTGCGTGCGGCACGCCCTGGCTGCGGCTCTGGCGCTGGTACCACGGCCGCGGCGAGTCCACGACGGGCCGCATCCCGGTGCGCACCCAGGCGGACGAGGAGGCCACGGCCCGCCAGCGGGTGGAACAGGCGGTCCGTACGGTCTCCGAACGCGCCTCGGCCGGGCTGCCCACGCCCTGGGCACAAGCGGTGCGTGAGGCGGCCGTGCGCGGCTCCCACGGGCTGTCCGAGGCGTTGGACGGTCTGGCGGCGCGGGCCGGGCTCCCGCCGGGCCGGCCGCCGCGGCCGGGCTGGTGGCCGATGGCCGTGCTGGTCCAGGCGGCGATGACGCTGCTCCAGGTCGTGGGCGGCCTGTGGCTGGCGGGTCAGATCGCCGGCGTGATGGCGCCCAACCTCGGTGTGCCGGTGCTGCTGATGATGTGCGGGATCGTCGGCGGGCCGCTGGTGGAGTGGGGCTGCCGGATGGCGGCCCGCGGCCCCGCACGGCGTTACGGCCAGGAGGCGGAACGCCGGCTGCGGGAGGCGGCGGCGAGCTGCGGCCGGGCCCGGGTGCTGGACCCGGTGGCGGCGGAGCTGTTGCGGTACCGGGAGGTCCGCGAGCAGTACGGCAGGGTCGTGCGGACCGGCGCCGGGGTGGGATGAGCGGGCGGGGGCGGGAGGCATCGGCGAGGGCCGGCTCGCGGGGGTGGGGGTGGGGCGGAGGCCGTGACGGGGGCGGCGACAGGGGGGGTGAGGCGGCGGCCCCCCCATGTGTGGCGCCAGGCGCCGCTCCCCCTCCGCGGAGAGCCAGGCGGCGCCCCCGCCCTGCGAAGAGCCAGGCGGCGCTCCCCCCAGTGAGGCGCCAGGCGGCGCTCTCCGGCGGGGAATGACGCGAGGGTCACCCACACGGGTGGCGGGGTTCTCCACAGGCAGATGGGTCGTCCACAGCGCTCAGCGGGCCCGGCCCGGCGCAGGCAGTCTGAGGTCACGGCGATCGCACGGCGGTCCGGCCGGAGACACGGCGGACGGTAGGGGCGGTCGGCGGCAGGTGCGGGCACGTACGGCAGTCGTACGCGCAGGCACGGCAGACGCAGCCGTACGGGACGGGCCCGTACGCGTGCCCGCCCGGCCGGAAGGGGACGGGCGAGGGAGGGGAACGAGGACATGAACGAGACCATCGTGTGCGTGGTGGGCAACGTGGCGACCCAGCCGGCGTACCGCGAGCTGGCGGCGGGGCCGTCGGCGCGGTTCCGGCTGGCGGTGACCGCGCGCTACTGGGACCGGGAGAAGAACGCGTGGGCGGACGGGCACACCAACTTCTTCACGGTGTGGGCCAACCGCCAGCTCGCGGTCAACGTGGCCGCGTGCGTGGAGGTGGGCCAGCCCGTCGTCGTCCAGGGCCGGCTGAAGGTGCGCACGGAGCAGCGTGACGGGCAGCAGCAATGGACGTCGGCCGACATCGACGCCGTGGCGATCGGCCACGACCTGTCCCGCGGTACGGCGCTCTTCCACCGCGCGGCCAAACCGGAGGCACCGCCGGCGGCGAACCGGCCGGAGCCGAACTGGGAGACACCCCGGCCCGCCGGCCCCCAGGAGAGTCAAGGGGTACAACGAGCGCACGAACCACTGGCGGTGACATGACGTCAGCCGAGCCTCACCCGGGAGGCACCGGGAGGCACGGGAAGGCACCGGGAGGGCGCCCGGGACCCGGCCGGCTCTCCGCTCCGCACTCCCGGTGTGCACGGTGCGCACCGCCTCAACCCCCCGTACGAACCGGTGGATTTGTCGATATGGCCAGCTCATGGAAGGTCCTGGCGATAACGATTCCAGATCGGATCGGCCATCGGATGATCCGACCGGCAGGCGAGGCTCCGCGTGATCCATAGGATGCCGGGCGTGCCCCTAGGGGCTGCCGATTCTGCTGGTGGGACCGTCCCCCACGTCCAACGGGTCCTGCTCGAAGGGGAATTCTGTGCTTGCTGCGCTCTCTGGGTTCTGCCGGTCCACCGGAGCGGCCCGCCTGGCCGCCGCCACCACGGTGTCCGGCCTCGCGGCAGCCGGCGTGCTGTCCGGCGCCGGTACGGCCGCGGCCGAGGGGACGCCGCAGAGACAGGGTGGGGCCACGGCGACGATCAACGGCCTGAAGACCTACGGCGAGGCCGTGATCCACGGGGACGGCGGCGACCAGCGGGTGTCGGCGGGCCTGTTCGAGATGTCCGTGGACGGCGGCGGCACCTTGCAGACGTACTGCGTCGACCTCCACAACCCGACCCAGCGTGACGCCCGGTACCAGGAGACGGCCTGGAGCGGTACGTCGCTGGGCACCAACAGGGGCGCGGGCCGCATCCGCTGGATACTCCAGCACTCCTACCCCCAGGTCAACGACCTCGCCGCGCTCGCACGTCGGGCGGGCACGAGAGGACTGACCGAGCAGGACGCGGCGGCCGGCACCCAGGTGGCCATCTGGCGCTACTCGGACGGGGCTAAGGTCGACGCCGTCGACCCGCAGGCCGAGAAGCTCGCCGACTACCTGGAGAAGAGCGCCCGGAGCACCGCCGAGCCGCAGGCCTCGCTGACCCTGGACCCGCCCGCGGTCTCCGGCCGCCCCGGTGATCTGCTCGGACCGGTGACCGTGCACACCAACGCGGGCGCCGTCACGGTGAGCCCGCCGGCGGACGCGGCGGCCGGCGGGGTGCGGATCACCGACAAGACCGGCAAGGTGATCACCTCGGCGAAGGACGGCACCCGGCTGTACCTGGACGTGCCCGCGGACGCGGTGGACGGGACGGCCGAGCTGACCGTGCAGGCGTCGACGACCGTGCCCGTGGGCCGTGCCTTCGCCTCCGAGAGCCGCAGCCAGACCCAGATCCTGGCCGGTTCGAGCGAGTCGACGGTTTCGGCGGCAGTGACGGCCACCTGGGCGGCCGAGGGCGCCGTACCGGCGGTCTCGGCTCGCAAGAACTGTGCCGAGGGCGGTGTGGACATCGTCGTGGCCGACAAGGGTGACAAGCCGTTCACCTTCGACCTGATGGGCGCCGAGCACACCATTGCCGCGGGCACCTCCCGGACGGTGACCGTTCCGCTCCAGGAGGACCAGGCCTACGACTTCACGATCACCGGCCCACACGGCTTCAGCCACCGCTTCACCGGCGTCCTGGACTGCCGGACCCAGGGCGCGGTCGTGACCGAGACGGCCCAGCTGCGCAGTGAGCCCAGCCCCGCCACGGTGGGTGCCGTCACCGCGGACACCACCGACCTGGCCGCGACGGGCGGCTCGGCGATCACCCCGCTGATCGCGGGTGTGGCCATCGGCCTGGTGGTGATAGGCGGCACGGTGCTGGTGGTGCTGCGCCGGAAGGAGACGACACCCGGCGCGTGACGGCGCCGGGCGACGGCGCCGACGTGCCGGGTGGCGTCCGGGCGGCCCGTCAGCAGCCGATCGGTGCCGGGCCGGCGGCCACGTCGTCGAACCACAGGGTGTCGTCGCCGGTCCCGTAGCTCTCCCAGCCCAGCCGCAGCGCGGTCGGCCGGGGCGGGGTGGTCCGGGACAGCCACCGCTGGTCGATGTCCTGCGTCGGCACGCCGTCGACGTGCAGGCCGGGCACCTGTTCGTCGCCGAGCCAGGTGTCCAGCCCGGGCGTCGAGGTGTCGACCGCGAAACGCAGGCACTGCCAGCTTCCCGTCGGCAGCGGCCTGCTCAGCGCCACCCCGGCCGGACTCTGCGCCGGGAGCGTGGCGTCGTCGCTCTCCCGGTTCCACTGCAAGGCCCCGTTCTGGCCGCCGACCCGCAGTGCCCGGCCGGACTGGGAGGTGTCCGGCATCGACACGAAGGTCACATGGGAGGCCGGAAGCGCGCTGGTGTGCCGCACCCATATGCGGACGTACAGCACCGGGCCGACCGAGGAGAGGTCGGCGGTGGCGGCGACGAAGGCGTGGTTGCAGTAGCCGGCCCGGCCGTCCACCCGCAGCGACCTCGTGCCGCTGTGCGCGACACCGGTGTCGACGGCGGCCGTGCCCGTGCCCTGGCAGTCGGGCGCGGTGAAGCGCCAGTCGCCGGACGGCGTGGAGCCGGTCTGGTCCTCGAAGCCGGCGCAGAGGACGGCGGTGCCGCAGCCCGCGGGCGGTGGTGTGGGGGAGGGGGTGCCCGGGGTGGTGGGGGGCGGGGTCGGCGGGGTGGTGCCGTCACCGCCGCAGGGCACGCCGTTGAGGCTGAATCCGGTGGGCGCGGGGTCGGCGGGCTGCCGGGTTCCCTGGAGGCCGAAGTCGGCGCCGGCGCCGGTGGCCAGTGCCCCGTTCCAGGCCGTGCTGACGGCGGTCACGGAGTGGCCGGTCTGGGTGACGGTGGCGTTCCAGGCGGAGGTGATGTGCTGGCCGCCGCCGTAGGTCCAGGTCAGCCGCCAGCCGGTGAGGGGGGCGCCGAGGTTGGTGACGCGGATCTGGGCGGTGTAGCCGCCGGTCCACTCGTCGGCGGCGTAGTCGACCCGGCATCCGGACGCCGTGCCGGCGCCGCTGGCGGGCATGGCGACCAGGAGGGACACGGTGAGCGCGAGAGCGGCCGAGGCCACCGCCCAGGGGTCGCGCCCCCGCCGCGCTCCTCGCAGCCGGGGCAGGCATCGCACGAGAGGGGTGAGCATGTGCGCCTCCTGGGAGGGGGGAGCCGTGGGGCGTACGGCCGGGACGGGGAGGAACGGAGAGCGTGTGCTCCCCGTCGGACGGAAGCGGAGGAAGCGGAGCGGGTGGTGCTTCCGTCGGCCGGACCGGGTGGGGCCGGCCGACGGGAGCCGTGTTCGGTGGCGGGAGCGGTGCCGCCGGGTCAGCGGAAGTTCACGTCACTGCACAGGAAGTACGTCTGGTCCATGTGCGACGCCTGCCAGATGGTGTAGACGACGTGGCGGCCGGTGTAGCCGGACGTGTGCACGGGGATCGAGTAGTTCTGGCTCGGGGCGTACTTGCCGGTCCGGGTGACCAGTTGCAGATCGTTCCAGGTCAGCGGCTGGGTGGTGGGGTCGAAGCCCTGCCGGGTGACGTAGACGAGGAAGTAGTCCGCGCCGTGGCTCGCCTGGTCGTACAGCTTGACGGTGAAGTCGGCGCCGATGTCCGTGGTCTTCCAGGGGCCGACGGCGTCGAGGGAGTTGTAACGCCCGCTCTCGGTCCGGCCGCCGCTGCACAGCTGGCCGTTGGGGACGACGGCCGGGAAGTTGCCGGCGGAACCGTTGCGGTAGAGGCCGTTCCAGTTCCACATGGCGTTGGGATCGGCCTTCCACGCCTGCCAGCACATGGGGTCCTGCTGGGCCATCGCCGGGTTCTGGAAGTCGCTGCCCCAGCGCAGCCAGCAGCCGTAGTTGCGCGAGGCCGGGTCGATCACCGAGCCGTGGGCGGAGGCCGTTCCGCCCCAGGTGACCAGGCTGATCAGCACCGCGACCAAAGGACTCAGGAGGAGCATCAGCCGACGCCGCGTGGAATGTACATGCTCATGACAGTGCATGGAGGGACTCTTTCCGTGGGGGGAGAGATCTCGGTGTGGCGTGGGGTCACGGGAGCACGTCCCGGCCGTGGGGCGGCCGGAGCGTGGGAGCGCTCCCGCGCCTCCAGGCTGCGCGGCACACCGCGGCACGGCAACGGCTCGTTTGCGCCAAAGCCGGAACACGATCGTCTGACATCGACGAGTGACAGCAACGGCGCCGGACGCCGGCACTCCCGGGCGGTCCGGCACGACAGCGTTATCGAGTGGCTCCCCGGCAGGGGCGAGAAGCGATCGAGCTCCTGGAGCGGTGCTCAGGCCGGCGTGACGGCACGGACCCAGTCGGCGAGCACGGAGAGGTCGGCTTCCACGAGGCCTCTGACAGGGTCGACGCGATGAAGGAGTGACGGCCCGGGGTGGCCGGCGTCGACCCACAGGCGGTCGATGGTGTTGATCTCGTCGTCGACCCAGATGAATGGTCGGCTGTCGGCCCACTCGACGAGAGGGCGGGTCTTCCAGTGCAGGCCGCGCGGGCCTTCGTCGGCGCAGGAGGCCGGCCACTCCACCACGGGCAGCCTTGGCAGGCCGATGCGTGGGGAGATGACCTCGTTCGCCTCTTCCTCCCAGGTCGTGGCCCACACGAGACGGCAGCTCAGGGCCATGAGGCGCGATCCGAGCCCGGGATCGAGCCGCCCCAGCAGCGGATTCCCTCGATCGGGAGAGGGCGAGGAGGAGACGGCAGCGATCCGCGGGTGATCGGACGACGATCCGAACGGGATGAGCGGGCCGTCGACGTCGAGGAAGAGGAGGGGGCGCCCCGTCACGCTTGTCACGGAGGGCACGATAGTCCGGCGCGCAGGGAAGCGGTGGCCCCACCGCTGGGCCGTCCCCGGGCCGTGCGAGGCGCCTGAGGTTGCCCGAGGCCGACGGCGGTGACCGATGACCGGCAGTGACCGGCAGTGACAGGCAAGCCGCAGCACGCAGCGGCGAACCCCCAGCTCGGCGACCCCCGCCCCGACGGGTTTCCCCCCAGGGGTGGCGGTCAGGCAAGATGGGGTGTATCTGCCCACTGCCAGTTTCAAGCTGCCGGACGGTTTCTCTTGGCTGAGTTCATTTACACCATGCGCAAGGCGCGCAAAGCGCACGGCGACAAGGTGATCCTCGACGACGTCACCCTGAGCTTCCTGCCGGGGGCGAAGATCGGCGTCGTCGGTCCGAACGGCGCCGGTAAGTCGACCGTGCTGAAGATCATGGCGGGCCTCGAGCAGCCGTCGAACGGTGACGCGTTCCTGTCGCCCGGCTACACCGTCGGCATCCTGCTCCAGGAGCCCACGCTGAACGAGGAGAAGACCGTCCTGGAGAACGTCCAGGAGGGTGTCGCCGAGGTCAAGGGCAAGCTCGACCGGTTCAACGAGATCGCCGAGCTCATGGCGACCGACTACTCCGACGCGCTGCTCGACGAGATGGGCAAGCTCCAGGAGGAGCTGGACCACGCGAACGCCTGGGACCTCGACGCCCAGCTGGAGCAGGCCATGGACGCCCTGGGCTGCCCGCCCGGCGACTGGCCCGTGGTCAACCTCTCCGGTGGTGAGAAGCGTCGCGTCGCACTCTGCAAGCTGCTGCTGGAGCAGCCCGACCTTTTGCTCCTCGACGAGCCCACCAACCACCTCGACGCCGAGTCGGTGAACTGGCTGGAGCAGCACCTCGCCAAGTACCCGGGCACCGTCGTGGCCGTGACCCACGACCGGTACTTCCTGGACAACGTCGCCGGCTGGATCTGCGAGGTCGACCGCGGCCGGCTGCACGGCTACGAGGGCAACTACTCCAAGTACCTGGAGACCAAGGCCACCCGACTGAAGGTCGAGGGGCAGAAGGACGCCAAGCGGCAGAAGCGCCTCAAGGACGAGCTGGAGTGGGTCCGCTCCAACGCCAAGGGGCGGCAGGCCAAGTCCAAGGCCCGTCTGGCCCGGTACGAGGAGATGGCCGCCGAGGCCGACAAGATGCGGAAGCTGGACTTCGAGGAGATCCAGATCCCGCCGGGCCCGCGCCTGGGCAACGTCGTCGTCGAGGTGAACAACCTCAGCAAGGCCTTCGGCGACAAGGTCCTCATCGACGATCTGTCCTTCACGCTGCCGCGCAACGGGATCGTCGGGGTCATCGGACCGAACGGTGCCGGCAAGACGACCCTGTTCAAGATGATCCAGGGCTTCGAGGAGCCGGACGCCGGCTCCATCAAGGTCGGCGACACCGTCAAGATTTCCTACGTCGACCAGAGCCGCGCCAACATCGACCCCAAGAAGACGCTGTGGGCCGTCGTCTCCGACGAGCTGGACTACATCAACGTCGGCCAGGTCGAGATGCCCTCGCGCGCGTACGTCTCGGCCTTCGGGTTCAAGGGGCCGGACCAGCAGAAGCCGGCCGGGGTGCTCTCCGGCGGTGAGCGCAACCGGCTGAACCTCGCGCTCACCCTCAAGCAGGGCGGCAACCTGCTGCTCCTCGACGAGCCGACCAACGACCTGGACGTGGAGACGCTCTCCAGCCTGGAGAACGCGCTGCTCGAGTTCCCGGGCTGCGCCGTCGTCGTCTCCCACGACCGGTGGTTCCTGGACCGGGTCGCCACGCACATCCTCGCCTACGAGGGCGAGTCCAAGTGGTTCTGGTTCGAGGGCAACTTCGAGTCCTACGAGAAGAACAAGATCGAGCGACTCGGTGCCGACGCCGCCCGTCCGCACCGTGCCACCTACAAGAAGCTGACCCGGGGCTGATCGGTCTTGCGCCACATCTACCGCTGCCCGCTGCGCTGGGCGGACATGGACGCGTACGGCCACGTCAACAACGTGGTCTTCCTCCGCTACCTGGAGGAGGCGCGTATCGACTTCCTGTTCCGCCCGGACAAGGACTTCAAGCAGGGGTCCGTGGTGGCGCGCCACGAGATCGACTACAAACGACAGCTCGTCCACCGGCACGAGCCGGTCGACATCGAGCTGTGGATCACCGAGATCAGGGCCGCGTCCTTCACCCTCTCCTACGAGGTGAAGGACGGTGACCTCGTGTACGTACGGGCCTCGACGGTCATCGTCCCGTTCGACTTCGAGGGCCAGCGTCCGCGGCGGATCACCGCGGAGGAGCGCGAGTTCCTGCGGGAGTACATGGACGCGGCCGAGGACGCCGAGACCGAGGGCGAGGCCGTCGCCGCATGACGGCGCTCCACCTGGCCGACGAGACGGAGGCCGCGGACCTCGCGGCCTTCCTCTCCCGGCTGCTCCGCTACGACCGTGGAGCAGCGGTGCGTCTCCAGGCGGCCGGCACGGCGCTCGCCGTCTTCGGCCGGCCGCCGTCCTTCGAGGTACTGGCGGTCCGCGCGGTGCGGCTGGCCAAGCCGTACGAGCACGGGCTCGACGCCGCTCTCGACGTGACCGTCTCCGCCGGTGAGTTCCTGGAGTCCGTGGACGAGCGGGCGGCCACCGCTGCCGTCCCGGGCGCCGTCACGGGGCCGCCGTGGGCCGGTGTGCTGCCGCCACGGTCCGGCTGGCGGCCCGAGCCGGGGCTGCCCGCGCCGGACGTGCTGCGCGCCACGGTCGCCGCCGCGGTGGCCGAATTCCGCTCGCGTACCGAGGAGCTGGGGCCGCAGGGGCGTACCCGCGCGGAGCTGGACCGGATCGGGCGGGACATCTGGTCCCGGTGGATCGACGGCACCCGGCTGCCGGTACGGGCCGTGCACGCGGCCCAGTCCCTCGGCTTCCTGCGGCCGGGGACCGAGCCCGGGGACACCGGGGTGTACTCCTCGGGGACGTGGCTCCGGCTGCGCACCCCCTACGGGTCCGTCGCCGTCCGGCAGAGCGGACTGGAGTCCTACGGGCTCAGCGTGCGCTGAGCCGCGCGTGGGCCTGCACCCGGCGCCGGCGGGCCGGTCCGGGGTGCGGTGCGGTCAGTCGGGGGTGTTCACCATCGACGCGGCGGCGTACGTCAGGTAGTTCCACAGCGTCCGCTCGTGCTCCTCGGACAGGCCCAGCTCGTCGACGGCCGCCCGCATGTGCCGCAGCCAGGCGTCGTGCGCCGCACGGTCCACGGTGAACGGGGCGTGCCGCATCCGCAGCCGGGGGTGGCCGCGGTTCTCGCTGTACGTCGTGGGGCCGCCCCAGTACTGCATCAGGAACAGGGCCAGCCGCTCCTCCGCCGGACCCAGGTCCTCCTCCGGGTACATCGGCCGCAGGTCCGGGTCCCCGGCGACTCCCTGGTAGAAACGGTGGACGAGCCGGCGGAAGGTGTCCTCGCCGCCGACCTGCTCGTAGAAGGTCTGCTCCTGAAGCGTGCCGCGCCGAATCTCGGTCACGTTGGATTGCCTCACATCTGTGTGCCGGTCCGCCCCTGGGCTTGTTCGGCCGGGGGTCCGGGGACGTCCCCGGGAATTGCAGTACCCGTCCATCGTCTCAGACCCGGTGAGAGGACCGAAGGCGTAGGACCGGCTCCGGTCGCCGCACCCTAATGTGGAGACATGGGCGCCTACGACACGGAGACCGAGGGCCTCGCCGCCGCGGCGCGGGCCGCGCTGGTGCGGGCGATCGACGCCGACGGGGCCTGGGCCGGGGACCCGGTGTGGCGGGAGGCGTTCGCGGAGGTTCCCCGGCACCTGTTCGTGCCGTACTACTACGTCGCCGGGCCGGGCGGCTACGAGCGCCGCTGGGGCGAGAGCAACGATCGGCAGGCCCGGAGACGCTGGGTGCGCGGCGCCTACGCGGACGCCCCGCTCGCCACCCGCCTGCGCGACGGCGAGCTGCTCTCGTCCAGCAGCCAGCCCTCGCTGATGGCACGGATGCTGGTCGCGCTGCGCGTCGGGGACGGCGACCGGGTCCTGGAGGTGGGCGCCGGTACCGGTTACAACGCGGCCCTGCTCGCCCACCGGCTCGGCGACGACGGCCTCGTCACCACCATCGACCTGGAGCCGGAGATCACCGAGTCGGCCCGGCAGCACCTCGCGGCAGCCGGTTTCCACCCGGTCGTGGTGACCGGCGACGGCGCCCGCGGGGTACCCGAACGCGCTCCCTTCGACCGCATCATCGCCACCTGCGAGCTGCCGACCGTGCCGCGCGCCTGGCTCGCCCAGTGCCGCCCCGGCGCCCGCGTCCTCACCCCGCTGGCCACCGGGCTGCTGGCCCTCACGGTGCACGGCCCGGAACACGCCGAGGGCCGCTTCCTGACCACGGCCGCCTTCTTCGTACCGCTGCGCGGTGAGGGCCGGGCGGAGTCCGAGGACGTGTCCCTCGCCGGACTGCCGGGCCGGGCCCGCACGGAGGAACCGTTCCGCTTCCTGCTCTGGCTGACCCGGGGCACCCTCGATCCGCGGGAGGCGTACGCGCTGTGGGAGCGCGAGGGCAGGCCGGACCGCGGACGGTACGGCGTCACGGTCGGCGGCGGGCGCGCCTGGGCGTGGCTGGACGACCCGGAGGGGCCGTACCTCTGGCCCCTGCCGTGATCGTCCTCAGCCCCGGCGGACGGTGACCGTCCTCAGCCCCGGCGGACGGTGACCGTCCTCAGCCCCGGCGGACGGTGATCGACGTCCAGGCGCCCACGTGCACCCGGTCGCCGTCCTGGAGCGGGACCGGCACGAACGGCTGGATCGGCTCCTCCGACATGTTGACCGTGGTGCCGTTCGTCGAGTTCTGGTCGACCACCGCCCAGCTGCCGTCCGGCTGCTGCACCAGCACGGCGTGCTGATGCGAGACGCCCGGGTCCTCCGGCGGCACCGACAGGTCGATGTCGGGGGTGTCGCCGGTGGAGTGCCGGCGGCGGCCGATGGTGACCTGGTTGCCGGTGAGCGTGCGCTGCTGTTCCGGCGAGTACGCGGGCAGGTTCAGGCCCGCGGCCTCGGGGCCGGAGCGCTGCATCATCGCCATGAAGTACTCGCGGTCCGGGCCTATGGTCGCGGTCCAGGTGGCCGGCTGCGGTGCGTGCGGCGCCTGCGGGAAACCGCCGGGCCCGTGGGGGGCCTGGGTGGCGCCGGGCTGCGGATAGCCGTAGCCGCCGCCCTGGCCGCCGGGGCCCTGGCCGGGGCCGGACGGGCCGGAGGACGACGGCGGGGACAGCACCCAGTCGTCGTCACCGGTCCGGTTCCGGCCGCCCTCGCGTGGGAACGCGGGCGGAGCCGGGGCGCCGGCCTGCTGGAACGCCTGCGGGGCGCCACCTGAACCCTGACCCTGACCGCCCCCGAAGCCGGACGGGCCGCCGGGACCCTGGCCCTGCCCCTGACCGTGGCTCTGGCCGCCGCCGAAGCCGGAGGGCCCGCCGGAGCCGGGGCCCTGATCCTGGGCGCGCCCGAAGCCGGAGGGCCCGCCGGGGCCCTGACCCTGGTTGCCGCCGTACCCCGACGGGCCGCCGGGGCCCTGCGGACCCTGATCCTGGCCGCCGCCGAACCCGGACGGGCCACCGGGACCCTGCGGACCCTGACCCTGACCCTGGCCGCCGCCGAAGCCGGACTGGCCGGGCCGGCCCTGGGCCGTGCCGGGGGTGCCGGGGGTGCCGGGGAAGGGTGGCGGGGGGCCGGGACGGCGCTGGCTGCCGGGGCCGAAGGGGGGCGAGCCCGAAGGGCCGGGGGTGGTCGGCGGGCCGGCGGGGCGCCGTTCGCCGGCGAACGGCGTCGGACCCGACGGCTCGCTGGTGAAGGACGGGATCGGCTCGGCGGGCCGGTTCATCTGCGAGGGCCGGGAGCCCTGGTACTCGTACCCGTCACCGCCGCCGTACGTCGCGCTCGGCGGCTGGAACCGCGGCTGCGGCGAGCGCGGCGCGGCCGGGGTGTACGAGGTCGCCGTGTTGGTCAGGAAGTTCCACCGGCACTCCTCGCAGAACGGCGCACCGCCCTCGCGGGGCGTACGGCACTGCGGGCACAGCTCCAGCTCCGGGGCGGACCCGGCGGACGGGTACGGGCGTCCGGCGCCGGTCCGGCCGCCGGGACCGCCCGGGCCGGCGGGCGGCGGGAAGCCGTAGCCACCGGCGGGCGGCGGCGGAGGGGGCGGAGGTACGGCACCGGCCATGCGGTGACCGCAGACCTCGCACCAGTCGTCGGAACCCGACTGGTGTCCGTTCGGGCAGGTCGGCATGTCGGTGCTTCCCCTTCTCCTGAGGGTCCGTCTGGATCGCTGCAATCGCTTCCAGGAGTCACTTCTTCACACGGACAGTCTTCGTGGACCGGGTCTCCAGAGTCATCTCGTCCGCCTCCGCGACCCTCGTCTTCAACCGCACAGTACCTGTCGCGGCGTCGACCACGTCCACCACCTTCGCAAGCAGTTTCGCAGTATCCGCGTTCCCCGAGGCGCTCGCGAGCTGAACGGCGCGCCCCAGTTTGGCCGTTGCTCCGTCGAAATCGCCTATTTTACGAAGGTCGAGGCCTTTCTGGATGACGTGTGCCAGTTCCGCCTGCCCGGTGTAGTGGGCGACTTGGGGGTTGATCGAGGTGGAGGCCGTCATGTCGTCCGTCCACACGGCCCGGACGAGCCCCTGCGCGCCGAGGTTCTGTACCGTTCCGTCCGGTTGTGGGGCGACCAGGGAGACCCGTGCGGCGAGCATCTCCTGCCCGATCCCGGCCGGCGGGACCGCCACGCACACGTGGTAGTCGCGGGACTCGTCGCCCCAGGACCCGGTGGGGTAGTCCCCGGCGCGCGGACCGGACTCGATGCGGCGGCCGGTCAAGTCCTCGACGACGGGGGCGACTTGCTTGACGAACCGGATGGCCGCGCCGACCGGTGTCCACACCCGCAGGGCGACGTCGGCGACCTCCTTGCCCATCGCCGTCTCCATCATCCGCGTGAAGTCGGCGGCCAGGCCGGCCGGGTCGGCGACGATGTCGGCGGTGCCGAGCAGCGCGGAGGCGATTCCTGTGACGTCTTTCACTTCCCAGTCGGTGCCCACGCCCCGCGCGTCACAGGTGAACCGTCCGGCGCACGCCTCCAGCGTGGCCCGCAGATCGTCCGCCGACTCGTGCTCGTTGCGGCCGTCGGTGAGCAGGATGCCGTGCCGGATGGCGACGTCCACCGAGGACAGCAGGCGGTCGGCGAGCCGCAGCCAGGTGCCGATGGCCGTACCGCCGCCCGCGCTCAGCCGGCGCAGCGCCTGCTTGGCCTGCTCGCGGGTGACGGCGTCGGCGACGGCGAGGCGTCCGCCGCCCGGGTAGACCTCCCTGGCGACGTGGGTGCCGCCGATCACCGCGAAGTGCGTGCCGTCGCGCAGGGTGTCGATCGCGGCGGCCGTGGCGTCCCGCGCGTTGCGCAGCTTGGCCGACGGGTGGTCCATGGAACCCGAGCAGTCGACCATGACCGCCACGGCGGCGGACGGCCGGTGCCCCGGTGCGTGGACGGGTGCGGTGACGGTGCCGCCGCCGGTCGCCGTCACCGTGACGACGGCGTTGACCTCACTGCCGCCCTCGGGCAGGTACTCGTTCTGGTAGACGTCCACCGAGAACTGCGGCACGTTCGGCTTCGCGAGACTGGCCATGCTGGTTCACATCCCCCTCGGACACCTCGCGGAGGCGAGGCGACGCAGATGAGCGGACCGGTCCCCTCCGGTCCGCCGAGGCCTCCCCGTTCCGGCCTCAGGCCGATCCTGCCCCCTGGGGACGCGCCGGGAACGGGAGCACGGCCACTGTTACGTTGTCGTGGCCCCCGCCGTCCAGGGCGTGGCCTACCAGCACCTGGGCGCTGTGCAGCGGACGGACCGCCGCGTCCGAGGGCACGATCTCGGACAGTTCCTCCGCCGACTCGGCGTAGTTCCACAATCCGTCGGTGCACACCACGACGGTTCCGGGCCGGTCCGGCTTGAACGACGCGGTGTGCGGGTCGAGTTCGTAGGCGTCCGCGCCGAGCCAGCCGGTGATCGCGTGGGCACGCTCGTCGGCGTACGCCTCGGCCTCGCTCATCAGGCCGGCGGCGACCATCTGCGCGGCCCAGGAGTCGTCCTCGGTCAGCCGGGCGGGCGGCGCGCCGCGGTCGGCGGGCACCCAGTAGGCCCGGCTGTCACCGACCCAGCCGACGACCAGCAGCCCGGAGGTGACCACCGCGCCGACGATCGTGCAGGCCGGCGCGTTCTGGTGCGGGGAGTGCTCGCGGGCCGTGGCGGGTTCCTCGGCGAGCGCGTTGACCGCCTGCGCGGCGGCGACGATCGCCTCGTGCATCGCCTGCTGCGGATGGGTGCCGCGCGGCAGCGCGGCCAGCAGGATGTCACCGGCCGCCCGGGAGGCGGCCAGGGACGCGTCGTCGGGGCGGGTCGCGGAGGACACGCCGTCGCAGACGACCGCCAGCGCCGCCGGGGTGCCGTCCGGCAAGGTGGTGTGGCCGACGGCGAAGGCGTCCTCGTTGCGGTGGTGGCGCAGCCCGCGGTCGCTGACGGCGGCGACCGGGCCGGACTCCCGCTCCATGTGGTCGCGTTCGCGGGGCTGGGCGTGTCCGCAGTTCTCGCAGTAGCCGTCGTCGTCCACCCGGCCCGTCCGGCAGGCCACGCACATCGTCGCCGGGCCGGCCGGGGCGCCGGGACCGGCGGACAGCCGCGGGTCCGGTGCCTGGAGCGGGTACTCGTCGGGCTCCGCCGGCCGGTCGAACCGCACCCCGGAGCCGGTGGACCGCTCGGCGTCGGACTCGTGCCCGGACAGGGGTGTGCCACCCGAGTCGGTGCCGGGCAGGTCGGCCGGCAGGTGCACGCCGGCCGCGGTGCCGGCGGAGCCCGGCGGTTCGGGGGCCGGCCAGTCCACGCCGTCGCCGGGCGCGCCGGGACCCGTCATGGTGAGGGTCGGCTGGTCCTGCGGGGGAGCGGGCACCACCGAGAGGTCGTACCCGCACGCTCCGCAGAACAGGTCACCCCGCTCGACGGGCTCCGCGCAGTTCGGGCACTTCGGCAGTGCGGCCTGCTGGGGCATCTGCGACATCGACTACACCCACGTCCGGGGGCGGTAACGGTTGGCCCGTTCCACCAGCTCGATCCTTTCCTCGCCACCGGGCGCCAGCCGGGCCAGCGTGCGGTAGGCGCGCTCCAGGCCGAAGCGCAGGCCCCGCTCGTCCAGACCGCTGCCCAGCAGCACCCGGCCGCCGGCGGCGGGGCCGGTGTCCTGGCCCCCGGAGAGTACCCAGTCCAGGGCGCAGCCGAGCACCTCCGCCGTCAACTGCTCGCGCCGGGCCGGGTCCAGACCGTACACCTGGAGCGCCTCGACCTGCCCGGCGGCGGCCGTCAGGTCGTCCAGGAACGGTACGTCACCGGCGCTCGCCGTGCGCTGTCTCAGGCGTGCCCGGACGGCGGCGACCCGGGCGGCCGTGTAGTGGATGGACGACTCCGGAACCGACTCCAGCGTGGTCACGGCACCGCGCCGGTCCCCGGCCGCGAGCCGCACCCGGGCGAGGCCGAACGCGGCACTCACGAAGCTCGGGTCGGTCGCCCACACCAGGCGGTAGTACTCGGCCGCGTTGTCCGGCTGGCCCAGCACCTCGGCGCACAGGCCGAGCGCCAGCTTGGGCGCGGCCTCGCCGGGGAAGGCGTCGTAGATCGCGTCGAAGGCGGGCGCGGCGCCCTCGAAGTCGCCGGTGGCCAGGGCGGCGACGCCCCGGTACCAGACCACCCGCCAGTCGTCGGGCCGTTCCTCGTCCAGCTCGGCCAGGCCGGTCAGCGCGGCCCGGTGGTCGCCGCTCTCCAGGCGGGCGCGGATCTGCCGCAGCCGGGTCTCGACGGACCGGGTGGGCGCCGCGGCCAGGGCGCCGATCAGCTCGGCCGGCGCGGAGGCCATGAGGCCCGCCAGGAAGCCGGCGTCGGGGTCGGTGGGGTCGACCAGCGGCACCGGCAGGGCCAGGGCGGCGGCGGGCGTGTCGACGGGCCTGACCAGGACCGCCGGGACGGAAGCCGGCACGCCGGAAACCGGCGGCCCGGGAGTCGGCACCGCGGCAGCCGGACCCGGGACCGGAACCGGAGCCGCTACCACCTGCACCGCTACAGCCGGAGCCGGAGCCGGAGCCGGAGTCGTCCGAGCCGCTGCCGCCGGAGCCGCGCCTCCCGGAGCCGAGGCCGGCGCGGCCGCGGGGCCACCACCCCGCTTCCGGCCGCGTACCGTGCGCGCCCCCAGCAGGGACACGTCCCCGTGCAGCCGTGGGAACAACTCCGTGTCCGTGACCTTCACCTCGGGCCCGAACAGCGTCGACAGCGCGGGCCGGGCCTGTCCGGTCTGGAGCGACACGACCTCCCGCAGCACGCCCGTCAGCTGCTCGGCCATCTCCTGCGCGGAGGCGAACCGGCGGGCCGGATCGAGGTCGGTGGCGCGGACCAGGAACCGGTAGAAGGACTCGTACCGGTGGAAGACCTCGATGCTGCCGGGGTCGGGCAGACAGTCCGCGTAGACGTTCGTGTAGCCCTGGAAGTCGAAGGTCAGCACGGCGAGCGTACGGCCCACCGTGTACAGGTCGCTGGCCACCGACGGGCCGGCCTCGGCGACCTCCGGAGCCTGGTAGCCGACCGTGCCGTAGATGGCCGACTCGTCGTCGTCCATCCTGCGCACCGCGCCCATGTCGATCAGCTTGAGCTGGTCCTCGGTCTGGATGGCGTTGTCGACCTTGAAGTCGCAGTACAGCAGGTTGCGGCTGTGCAGATGGCCGAGCGCCTCCAGCGCCTCGATGCCGTACGCGCACGCCTGCTCCACCGGCAGCGGGTCGCGTCGGCCGTCGGGGGCGCGGCGGGCGTTGGCGATCTCCTTCAGGGACCTGCCGCCGACGTACTCCATGACGATGTAGCCGTCGAGGGAGCCGGTGCGCTGGTCCAGGTGCTCCACGAAGTTGTAGATCCGCACGATGTTGGCGTGCTCGATCTCCGCGAGGAACCGCCGTTCGGAGATCGCCGCGGCCATCGCGTCCTGGTCACCTGTGTCGAGCAGGCCCTTGAGCACCACCCAGCGGTCGGAGACGGCCCGGTCCACGGCGAGGTAGACCCAGCCGAGTCCGCCGTGCGCGAGGCAGCCGGCGACCTCGTACTGGCCGTGCACGATGTCCCCGGCCCTCAGCTTGGGCACGAAGGAGTACGGGTGCCCGCACTTGGTGCAGAAACCCTCCGTGCGGCCCGGCCGCTCCCCCCGGGCCCGGCCCACCGGGGCCCCGCAGTCCGAGCGGGAACAGAACCGCTTGCGCTCCGGCACCTCCGGGTTGTCCAGCACCATCGCGCGCGGGTCCGGCCGCGGCACCTGCGGCACGGCGACCAGTCCCGCGCCCAGCCGCCCGCGCGTGGACGGACCGGACGACGAACCGGAGCTGCGCACCGACACGGAACGGCCGGCGGACGCGCCCGACAGGGACCGGGAGAGCCGCCCGGACACCGAGCGCCGGGACCTGGAGGACTGGGACGACGTACGCGCGCTGCCGGAACCGCCGCTCCGCGCCGACCCCCTGGTGACCCCGGTGGGCGGCGAGCCGACCGCCCCGGTCGCGGAGACGACCGGCGCGAGACCACAGGTGTCGCAGTACAGTTCGCCGTCGCCGACGTCCTCGTACGCGCCCCCGCAGTCCGGCCGCTGGCAGGTCTGCCCCGGCTGACTCATGACTGGTCCCCCCTACGGTCCTCCGGCGCGCTCGCGCTGCCCAGCATCTCGGCCGCCGCCTGCTGGTAGCGCAGGACGGCCTGTTCGGCGACGCGCAGGTCGCAGGGCGCGCTCCACAGCATGCGGCGGGCCGCGTCGTACCGCTCGACCAGCAGCGGGTCCTCCGCGAGTCCGTGCCGGGCGACCTTGGCCCGGTAGGCGTCGAGCCGGCCGCGCAGCTCGGCGCGGACCGCGAGCGGCGCGGTCACCGCGGTCAGGGACTCGCGGGCGCGCACCAGTTCGTCCTCCGCCTTGCGTTCCAGGTCCTCCAGCAGCGGGGAGAGCCGGTGCCAGCGGGCCTGCCTGCGGTACTCGGCCGCGGTGGTCAGCTGTTCGTGGAGCGCGGTCGGCGGCCCGCTGACCACCGGCACCTCGGTCGCGGCGATCTTCGCCAGCACCTCGCCGCGCGCGGCACGGGCCTCGGCGAGGGTGCGGTCCGCGCGCGAGAGCACGTCCCGCAGCCGGATCAGCCGTGTCTCCGCGTCCTGACGTACGGTCAGCACCGCGTCGATCTCCCGCCGTACGTCCTCCAGGGCGCGCGCCTCACGGTCGTACACCGCGGTGTCCGGACGGCCGCCGCCGGGTGCCGAACTGCCCGCGGCCGGCACCCAGAAGGCGAGCGGGTCCGAGACGACGTCCTCGCGCAGCCGCGTCAGCGTGCGCGTGATCCGCTCCAGGTCGTCGCCGGCCGGATGTTCGCCGGGGCGCACGCCCACGGAGTGCGCGAGCTGCCGGGTGCGCCGGAGCTCCTCGGCGAGCAGGTCGATCCGCGCGGGCAGCGCCGACCAGACCGCGTCGGCGGCGACGATCACGTCCAGGCTCGTCGCGTACAGCTCGTTCATCCGGTCCACCAGCGCGGACAGCGTGAACGTCTCGCTCAGCCTGCCGGTGCCGCTGTCGGGGACGGTCACGGACTCACCGCGCAGCAGCCCGGTCAGCTGCACCAGGTCCTCGCGACTGGACCAGCGGCGCCGGGCGCGGATCTGCCGGGCGCCGCGCAGCGCGGCCGTGTACGCGTCGAAGCACGCCCACAGCGAGGTGATCCGGGCCTCCGTGACCTGCCAGCGCTCTTCGGTGACACCGGTCAGGGCGGCCCCTTCGAGGAGTCTGCGGCCCGCGTGGTCCTGGAGGGCCAGCAGTGAGGTCTCGATCGCCTCGTGCTCCTGGCCGAGCCGCGCCAGCGCACGGTCCACCTCGTCCCGGTCCATCACCGGCCCGGCGGGGTCCGTGACGCCCATCGATCACCTCTCGCTCGCTGTGTCTTCCGGTCGGGTGCGGCTCAGCCACCGTGCAGGTACTCCGGCACGGGCGGTTCCGACGCGGCAGGATCCCTACCCAGTGTCGCCGACAGCCACTTGTCGTACGACGCCTGCCAGCCGTTCGCGCGGTAGTCCACCAGGACGCGGTTGACCCGGCGTACCAGGTCGGTGGCGTCCTTGCGCATCGCCACGCCGTAGTACTCCTCGGTGAACGCCTGACCCTTCAGCGCCACGGTCGGGTCCTGGGCCGCCTGGCTCGCGGCGAGCGCACCGTCGGTCACCACCGCGTCCACCTCGCCGAGCTGGAGCCGGACCAGGCAGTCGAGCTGGCTGGGGACGGTGGTGGAGATGTCGGTGGAGGCGGGCAGCCGGCCGGTCCTCCGGTCGGCGTCCAGCTTGGTGTGCGCGGTCGAACCCGCGGACGTGCAGACCTTCTTGTGCGCCAGCGATCCGTCGTATCCGGTGACCGCCGACGACTTGGGGGCGAGGACCTGCTGCCCGGTCTTGAAGTAGGGCGCGGAGAACGCGACATGGGCGAGCCGGTCGCAGGTGATCGTCATGGTCCGTACGACCATGTCCACCCGCCCGTTCTCGATGGCGGGGATGCGCTGGCTGGTCGGGATGGCCTTGAACTGCACGGCTTCCGGGTCGCCGAGGATGTCCTGGGCGATCCGGTGGACGAGATCGATGTCGAAGCCCTCCAGCTCCGCGCCCTCGGTGTTGGGGTTGCGGTAACCCCAGCGGTAGCTGTTCTGGTCGACGCCGACGATCAGCTTGCGCCGGGCGCCCGTACGGGCCTTGATGGCGTCGATCACCGGTCCGTCGCCGCCGGACGGGGCGAGGGTGCGCCGGTGGGCGTCCGTGTCCTCGCAGCCGTCGGCGCGGGCCTGGGCGGCGGTGACGGTCCGCCGGCCGGCCTGCTCCGGCACCGGCTTCTGGGTGCACGGCAGCAGCAGGACGAACGCCAGCGCCAGCGCGCACAGCACCGCCATGGCGGCGACCCCGCCCCAGCCCCGCAGCGAGGCCCGTGCACGGCTCGCGTCCATCGCTCCGCCCCCTGTCACCGGTACTCCGAGAGCCGGCGCCCGATGCCGGCGACGGCACCGGCCGCGCCCAGCACCGCGAGGACCGCCGCGCCGGCCGGCAGCCCGGTCATGGCGTCGCGGCCGTCACCGGCCGCCTGCCGGAACTCGGCCTGTTCGTGGCCGATGGCGCGGACGAGGCTGCGGTCCACGCCGTCGAAGCACTCGCCGGTCGCGCCCTTCGCGCCGATGACCTTGTCGAGCGCCTGCTGGTAGTTGCCGTGCTCGTCCTCGGCACGCGCCGCGGCGTGGCGCTGCTTCCACACCGCCATGTCGGTCTCCGCCGCCTTGACCGGGTCGGTGCCCTCCCGGTCGTCGGCGAGCCTCGCGGCCTCGGTCAGTCCCTTGCCGAGCACGGCCATGTCCTTGTCGAAGTCGTGGTAGTAGGCGTCGTAGGAGGTGCCGCCGACCGTGACGGTCTCGGCGCCGCGCGACACCAGGCTCAGGTTCTCGTTCCCGCGTGCCTTCAGGGACGCGATCCGGGCGTCGTGCAGGACGTTGAGGGACCGGATGCCGTGCTCGTAGGAGTCGTCGAGCCCCGACCGGGCGAACGCGTGCCCGACGACCAGCCACAGCAGGGCGACGGTGGTCGCGGCACTGGCGGCCACCAGGCCGTGGTTGAGGACGCGGTTGGTGCGCCGGTACATGCGGTGCTGGGCCCGGCCGAGCGCGGCGAGGGCGAGCACACCGAGCGCGATCGCCGCCCACGGGTACGGTGTCGCGTCCCCGTAGTCGCCGGTGAGCCGCCGGTTCTCCGTCGAGTACAGATCCTCCGCGGCCGGGAGCATCTGCTTCTGCATCTTCTCGTTGGCGTAGCGCAGATAGGCGCCGCCGACCGGGTAGCCCTGCCGGTTGTACGTCCGGGCCCGTTCGATCAGGCCCTTGTACTCCGGCAGCAGCTGGTTCAGCCGGGCGATGGTCGCCTCGGAGGCCGAGCCGGGTTCGGCGTTGGCGGCGGCGGTGACGAGTCCGGCGGCGGCGGTCCGGATGTCCTTCTCGTACCGGTCCCGGGAGTCCGGGGTCTCCTGCCCGCCGGCCAGGTACCCGGTGGAGGCGGCCGTGTTGGCGTCCGCGAGCGACCGGTAGATCCCGGCGGCGCCCGCGCTCAGCGGCTGGCTGCGGTGCAGTACGTCGTCGGCGGCGGCGGACCGGGCACTGGTCTGCCAGGCGGTGACCGCCCCGAACGCGAGGACCAGCAGCGCGAGTACGGCGCCGAGGACCCGCAGCCGCCCGGGCTCGGTCGTCGCGGCGGCCCGCAGTCGCTCGGCCCCCTCGGCGAACGCGGTCCGCCGGGTGGGCGGCACGGGCGGGACGACGGCCACGGGCCCCCCGGGCCGGCCGGCCTGGGCGGGGAGGCCGGGAACACCGGGGGTGCCTGGAGCGCTGGGGGTGCCGGGAAGGCCGGGAGGACCAGGGGTACCCGGGGCGCCGGAAAGGCGGGTCGCGCCGGCGGGCCGGGCCGGCGGTGGCACCGCGCTGCTCTTCGGCGGTTGTGTCACTCGACCTCCCCCGTGGTCATCCGTTCGCCGCCAGTATCACCGTCGGCACCGGCATCCGCACCGGCCTTCACGGGATCTTGATCGGATCGCAGTGTGCCCGGGGGCGTGTGCCGCCGGGCGCACCACCCCCCGGTGAGGAACACGCCGGTGACGGGGGATCGGTTCCC
The DNA here is from genome assembly GCF_043080665.1 of Streptomyces sp. NPDC014991. NCBI lineage: Bacteria > Bacillati > Actinomycetota > Actinomycetes > Kitasatosporales > Streptomycetaceae > Streptomyces > Streptomyces sp. NPDC014991. The sequence continues at coordinate 793,986 of NZ_JBIBVY010000001.1, read as the reverse complement.
CCCGGGGTGCCGGCCGGCACCCCGCGGGGTGGTCACCGTGTCGCGCTCTCCCAGTGTCCGCGTGCCCGGGCTCCGGCCTCGGCCCCGGCCCCGAGCCGGTCCAGGCCCAGCAGGGCCGCGCCCAGGACCGGGCCGGCCGTGACGACACGGACGGTGGCCTTGGGGGCGCGGGCGGCCAGCAGCGCACGGATCGCGTCGTCCAGCCGGGCGTGGCCGGCCGTGAGGACGCTGCCGCCCAGCACGACCGGGGTCTCCTCGGCCAGCAGGCCGAGCCGGGTCAGGGCGACCGTCGCCATCACCGTGACCTCCTCGGCGAGCCGGGTGACGAGCGTGCCGGCCACCGGGTCGCCGGCCGCGGCCGTGGCGAAGAGGACCGGGGTCAGTTCGTGGCGGCGGCCGTGCGCGACGTGCCCCAGGTGCAGGGCCTCGATGAGCGCGTACATGGTCGGCAGGCCGAAGTGCGCGGGCAGGGTGCGGGACAGGGCGGTCGGCTCGCCGCGCCCGTCCTCCGCCCGGGCCGCGTGCCACAGCGCCTCCTCGGCCAGGCCCCAGCCGCCGCCCCAGTCGCCGGAGATACGGCCGATGGCCGGGAAGCGGGCGGTGCGGCCGTCAGGGCGCATGCCCACGCAGTTGATGCCCGCGCCGCAGACGACCGCCACGCCACGGGGTTCGGCGACGCCCGCGCGCAGCACCGCGAAGGTGTCGTTGCGGACCTCCACCGACGTGCCCCACGCCCGTGCGCGCAGCGCGGCCGCGAGGCGCTCCTCCTCCACCGGGAGGTCGGCGTTGGCCAGGCAGGCCGACACATGGGTCACGGAGGTCACCCCGGCGTCCGCGAACGCCCGGGTCACCGGCTGTGCCAGCGCGTCCAGCGCCGCGGTCACCCCCACGGCGGGCGGGCGGAAGCCGCCGCCGCGGGCCGTGGCCAGGACCTCGCCGGCGGCGGTGACCACGGCCACGTCGGTCTTGCTGTTGCCCGCGTCGACGGCGAGGACCGTCGGCGGCTCGGCTGCGGTCAGGCCCACGCCAGATGCTCCCGGTTGTGTGCGATGAGACGGTCGGTGAGGGTCTCGGCGTACGCGTACTGGGCGATCAGGGGATGCGCCAGCAACGCGCGGAAGACGCGGTCCCGGCCGCCGCGCAGCGCCGCGTCCAGGGCCAGCTCCTCGTACGCCGTCACGTTGGCGACCAGGCCCGAGAACAGCGGGTCCAGGCCGGGTACCGGAAGCGGGACCGGGCCCGCCGGGCCGACCGCCGCCTGGACCTCGATCACCGCGTCGTCGGGGAGGAAGGGCAGCGTGCCCCGGTTGAGGGTGTTCACCACCTGGTAGGGGCTGCCGCCGCCCGCCTCGTTCCCCAGCAGGGCCGCGGCCAGGTCCACGGCGGCCTCCGAGTAGTAGGCGCCGCCGCGCTCGGCGAGCAGGGCCGGCTTCTCGTCCAGGGCCGGGTCGCCGTACATCGTCAGCAGCTCGGCCTCCATGGCGGCCACTTCGGCGGCCCGGGAGGGCTTGGTGGCGAGCTCCCGGACGACCTCGTCGTGCGCGTAGTAGTAGCGCAGGTAGTACGAGGGGACGACGCCGAGGCGGTCCAGGAGCGGGCGGGGGAGGCGGAGGTCCGCGGCGATCGCCTCGCCGTGCTCGGCCAGGAGCCCGGGCAGGACGTCGTCGCCGTCGGGGCCGCCCAGCCGTACGCCGGTCTCCCAGGTGAGGTGGTTGAGTCCGACGTGGCCGAGGTGGAGCTCCGCCGGGGACACGCCCAGCAGCCCGGCGAACTTGCGCTGCAAGCCGATCGCCACGTTGCACAGGCCGACCGCCCGGTGGCCCTCCCGGAGCAGGGCGCGGGTGACGATGCCGACCGGGTTGGTGAAGTCGACGATCCAGGCGCGGGGGTTGGCCGTGCGGACCCGCTCGGCGATGTCGAGCACGACGGGGACGGTGCGCAGGGCCTTCGCCAGGCCACCGGCGCCGGTCGTCTCCTGGCCGACGCAGCCGCACTCCAGCGGCCAGGTCTCGTCCTGCTGCCGGGCCGCCTGGCCGCCGACGCGCAGTTGCAGCAGCACCGCGTCGGCGCCGTCGATCCCCGCGTCCAGGTCGGACGTGGTGACGACGCGGCCGGGGTGGCCCTGTCGGGCGAAGATGCGCCGGGCGAGGCCGCCGACCAGCTCCAGCCGGTCCGCGGCCGGGTCCACGAGGACGAGTTCCTCCAGCGGCAGGGTGTCGCGCAGGCGGGCGAAGCCGTCGACGAGTTCGGGCGTGTAGGTCGAGCCGCCGCCGACCACGGTGAGTTTCACAGCCAGATCAACCCTTTACTCCGGTGAGGGTGACGCCCTCGACGAACGCTTTCTGGGCGAAGAAGAACACGAGGATCACGGGGGCCATGACCAGCACGGTCGCCGCCATGGTGAGGTTCCAGTCGGTGTGGTGGGCGCCCTTGAAGGACTCCAGGCCGTAGGACAGGGTCCAGGCGCCGGGGTTCTCCGACGCGTAGATCTGCGGGCCGAAGTAGTCGTTCCAGGCGTAGAAGAACTGGAAGAGGGCCACGGCGGCGATGCCCGGTCTGGCCATGGGCAGGACCACCCGCACGAGGGTGCGCAGGTCGCCGCAGCCGTCGACCTTCGCCGCGTCCAGGTACTCGTTCGGGATGGTCATCAGGAACTGGCGCAGCAGGAAGACGGAGAACGCGTCCCCGAACGCCATCGGGACGATCAGCGGCCACAGCGTGCCGGACAGGTCCAGCTGCTTCGCCCAGAACAGGTACATCGGGATGACGACCACCTGCGGGGGCAGCATCATCATCGAGATCACCAGCATGAGTGACAGGTTGCGGCCCCGGAAGCGGAACTTGGCGAGCGCGTACGCCACCGGCACCGAGGACACGACGGTCAGGACGGTGCCGAGGCCGGCGTAGAGCAGCGTGTTGCGCCACCAGGTGAGGAAGCCGGGGGTGTCGAGGACCTTCCGGTAGTTGCCCCACTCCCAGGTGTGCGGGACCAGGTCCCGGCTCAGTGCCTGGCTGTCGCTCATCAGCGAGGTCAGCAGCACGAACACGAACGGCAGGGTGAAGAACAGCGCGACGGCGACGCCGAGGCAATGGACCGCGATCCACTCCAGCAGCGTCCTGCGGCGGGCGGCGCGCCCGGCCGCGGAGACGGACGGCGCCGGCCGCGCCGGCTGGTCCAGTACGTGGGTCATGGTCAGTCACCTGCCTGGATCAGGCCGCCCCGGCGCCGCATCAGCAGCGCGGTGAACGCCGTCGACAGGGCGAACAGCACCAGCGCCACCGCGCAGGCCGAGCCGTAGTCGAAGCGCTGGAAGCCGAGGTTGTAGACGAGCTGGGGGAGGGTGAGGGTGGACTTGTCGGGGTAACCGGGCTCGAACTGGGTGCCCGCGCCCTGGATCACGCCGGAGGCGACCTTCCCGGCGACCAGTGGCTGGGTGTAGTACTGCATGGCCTGGATCACGCCGGTGACGACGGCGAACATCACGATCGGCGAGATGTTCGGCAGGGTGACGTACCGGAACCGCTGCCACGCCGAGGCGCCGTCCAGTTCCGCCGCCTCGTACTGCTCGGCCGGCACGTCCAGCAGCGCGGCCATGAAGATGACCATCAGGTCGCCGATGCCCCACAGGGCCAGCAGGGTCAGGGCGGGCTTGGACCAGGCGGGGTCGCTGAACCAGCCCGGGGCCGGGATGCCGGTCTTCTCCAGGAGGGAGTCGACGGGGCCCGTGCCGGGGTTGAGGAGGAACGCGAAGGCCATGGTCGCCGCGACCGGCGGGGCCAGGTAGGGCAGGTAGAACAGGGTGCGGAAGACGCCGGTACCGGTCTTGATCTTCGTGATGAGCAGGCCGACGCCGAGTCCGAAGAGCACCCGGAGGCTCACCATGACGGCGACGAGCCACAGCGTGTTGCGCAGGGCGGGCCAGAACAGCGGGTAGTGCGCGAAGACGTACGCCCAGTTCTTCCCGCCGGTCCACCGCGGCGGCTGGAAGCCGTCGTAGTGCATGAAGGAGAAGTAGACCGTGGAGAGCAGCGGGTAGGCGAAGAAGACCGCGAAGCCGACGAGCCACGGCGACATGAAGGCGAGCGTGCGCAGGGCCGAGCGCCGGCGCCTGGCCGCGAGGGTGACGGTGCTCATCACCGGGCCTGCGCGATGTCCGTGTCGATCTGCGCGGCCGTCTTCCGCAGCCCGGCCGGCAGATCGGTGGCCTTGCCGCTCTCGTAGTCGTAGCCGAACTGCTGGATCGTCACCAGGTACACCCCGCCGTTGAGGGAGGCAGGCGTGGTGGTGGAGTGCGGGTTGGCGGCGATGTCCAGGAACGTCTTGAAACGCGGGTCGTACTTCAGCTTCGGGGACTTCAGCGCGGCCAGCGTGGAGGGCACGTTGTGGATGGCGTTGGCGAAGCCGACCACCGCGTCGGTGTCCGTGGTCATGTACTTCACCAGCTCCCAGGCCGCGTTCTGCTTGTGGCTGGTGGCGGCGATGCCCGCGATGGTGCCGGTGATGTAGCCCTTGCCGTACTCGCCGGCCCGGTCGTCCGGGACGGGCAGCGGTGCCACGCCGATCTCGAAGCCGGGCTTGGCCTCCTTGGCCATGCCGAGCCGCCACTCGCCGTCGAGCTGCATGGCGACCTGGCCGGTGTGGAAGGGGTGCCGGGCGCCCCACTCGTCGCCGAGGGTGGCCCGGAACCGCTCCAGCCTGTGGAATCCGCCGAGTTCGTCGACGAGTTGCCTCTGGAGCGTGAACCCCTGCCGGAAGGCCGGGTCCTTGGCGATGTTCGACTTGCCGTTCCGGTCGAAGTACGTCGGCGAGAACTGGGCGAGGTAGTGCTCGGTGGTGGACTCCCAGCCGTGGTAGTCCGGCATGAACCCGAGCTGTTTGTAGCCGTCGCCGTCGGGGAAGGTCAGCTTCTTCGCGTCGGCCGTGAACTGCGACCAGGTGCGGGGCGGTGCCGTGATGCCCGCCTTCCGGAACGCCGTCTTGTTGTAGTAGAGCCCGTAGGCGTCTCCGAGCAGCGGGACCGTGCAGCGGTTGCCCTCGAAGCTCGTGTACTCGTTCATCGGCTTCGGGAACGTCGTCCGCGGGTCGATCCGGGACTTCTCGAAGAAGGGGTCCAGGTTCACCAGGGCGCCGGAGGAACAGAACTTGCCCACGTTGTTGGTGGTGAACGAGGAGATCACGTCCGGGGCGTTGCCACCGCCGGAGCGCAGCGCCTGGTTGATCTTGTCGTCGGTCATGTTGCCGACGACGTTCACGTGGATGTTGGGGTGCGCCTTCTCGAAGCCGGCGACCAGTGACCGGACGGCCTTCACCTCGTTCGGCGCGCTCCAGGCGTGCCAGAAGTTGATCGTCGTGTTAGCCGAGGCGTCGTCCGTGGCACCCGAGCCGGACTGGCCGGTACAGGCGGTGGTGAGCAGGGCCAGCGACGCGGTCAGGGCAAAAGCCGTCTTTCGGACAGCTGAGGGTATGACGTCGGGCATGGCGGGATCTCCCAGGGCGGGTGGGCGGAAGGGGAGTGCTACCGGGGTGCGGTGGGCTCAGCGCGAGGTGTCGAAGACCTCGTCGCGGGTGGCGGCGAGCGCGGACTCCAGCGCGCCGCGCAGTACGGGGTGTTCGCGGACGTCACCGACGACCAGCCGGGGCCGGGCCGCGGCCAGTTCCTCCAGCTCGGCCTGGACGAGGGCGCGCAGCACCTCGCCGCCGGCCGTCAGGGCGGAGCCGCTGAGGACGACGAGTTCGGGGTCGAGGACGGAGACGAGCGAGGCGAGACCGGTGGCCAGCCGGGTCGCGTAGGCCCGCAGCAGTTCCCGGTGGGGGCCGCCGGCGTGGTCGGCGGCGCGGGCGACGAGCGCGGTGGCGGCCTCGGCGTACGGCCCCGGCGGCACGTCCTCGATGCCGAGTTCGCGGGCCAGTCTCGGTACGGCCTGGGAGCCGGCCAACTCCTGGTAGCCGCCGCTGTTGGCCTTCGTGACCTGCCGGACCAGGGGGGTGCCCGGCACCGGCAGGAAGCCGACCTCACCGGCGCCGCCGGTCCAGCCGCGGTGCAGCCGGCCGCCGAGGACCAGGGCGGCGCCGAGCCCCTCCTGGTTCCACAGCAGTACGAAGTCCGCGTGGCCGCGGGCCGCGCCGAGGCGTTGCTCGGCGATGGCGGCGAGGTTGACGTCGTTCTCGTACTCGACCGGCATCGGCAGTGCCGCCGCGAGTTCCTCGAGGAGGGTGGGGGAGTGCCAGCCGGGCAGGTGGGAGGCGTAGCGCAGGCGGCCGGTGCCCGGGTCGAAGGCGCCGGGGGTGCCGATGACCAGCCGGTGCACGTCGGACCGGGCGAGACCGGCGGCCTTGACGGCACCGTCCAGTGCTTCGCCGACCTGCCGGACGACGGGCTGGGCGGGCCGCCGGCCGGGGGTGGGCAGCCGGTACTCGCCGACCGTGCGGCCGGTGATGTCGGCGACGGCGGCGCGGATGCGGTGCGGGGTGACGTCGAGCCCGGCGGCGTACGCGGCGGCCGGGTCGATCGCGTACAGCTGGGCGTTGGGGCCCGGCCGGCCCTCGCTGGTGCCGGTGAGCCGGACCAGGCCGGCGGCCTCCAGGCGGGCCAGCAGCTGGGAGGCGGTGGGCTTGGACAGGCCGGTGAGCTTGCCGATCCGGGTGCGCGACAGCGGCCCGTGCTCCAGCAGCAGGTCCAGGGCGGCACGGTCGTTCATGGCGCGCAGGACGCGCGGGGTGCCCGGCGTACCGGCGGTTCCTGCCATGGGTGTCGACACCTGCCTTTCCAGCCGCCCAGCTTTTCAGTGACCGGGGGACGGCGTCCAGTCTTGATCACCGGCCGCCGGGAGATCACTGTTAGGAAAGTTTCCTATTCGGGTGGGAGGAACGTAAGCCCAGGACGAAGGGGGCGTCAATAGACAACGTCCCCGAGGCAACGGAGTCGTTATCTCGGGGACGTCGGCGGCCGGGTGCGCCGCCGGGGCTCTCGTCGGCCGGATGCGGCGGAGACCTGGGTGAGCGGGTCGGCAGGATCCTGGGAGACAGGCCCCGAGCCCGCGCTGGGGGCCCCGGCAGAACGAAGGGCGTTCGCGGCGCTTCTCACGCCGGAATGCCCCATCCGTTCACTCGAACGAGCGTGCTGAACCGTTCCGCTACTTCGCCGGCGGTGCCGGACGCTGCGACGCGATCGGGGTTGTCGCCGCCACCTGCGGGGAGTCCGCGTTGGCGTACGCCGACGGGGCCGCGACCGCGGCCGTCGGGTCCGGGGTGTTCTCCGCGTCCTCCAGGGCCGTCGCACCGCCCACGATGCGGATGCTCGCCGCGTCGAACGCCCGCTTGATCCGCCAGCGCAGCTCCCGCTCGACCGTCACCGACTTGCCCGGCATGGTCTTCGCCGAGACGCGGACCACCATGGAGTCGATCAGCACGGAGTCCAGGCCGAGCACCTCGACGGGGCCCCACAGCAGCTCGTTCCAGGGCTCTTCCTTGCTCATCTTCTCGGCGACCTCGTCCAGCGTGGCCCGGACCCGGTCCAGTTCCTCGCTCGCCCGCACGGTCACGTCGACGCCGGCCGTCGCCCAGCCCTGGGAGAGGTTGCCGATCCGCTTGACCTCGCCGTTGCGGACGTACCAGATCTCGCCGCCGTCACCGCGCAGCTTGGTCACGCGCAGCCCGACCTCGATCACCTCGCCGGTGGCCACACCCGCGTCGATCACGTCACCGACGCCGTACTGGTCCTCCAGGATCATGAACACGCCGGAGAGGAAGTCGGTGACCAGGTTCCGGGCGCCGAAACCGATCGCCACACCCGCGACACCGGCGGACGCCAGCAGCGGCGCCAGGTTGATCTTGAAGGTGCCCAGCACCATCAGCGCGGCCGTGCCGAGGATCAGGAAGCTGGCCACCGACCGCAGCACCGAGCCGATCGCCGCCGCGCGCTGCCGGCGCCGCTCGGCGTTGACCAGCAGCCCGCCCAGCGCGCTGCCGTCCACGGCCTGGACGGTGCGGTTCATCCGGTCGATCAGCTTGGTGATCGCCCGCCGCACCGCCGCTCTGAGCGCGACCGCCACGATCACGATCAACAGGATCTGGAGACCCATCGCGAGCCACGTCGACCAGTTCTGCTCGACCCAGCTCGCCGCGTTCGTCGCGCTGTCCTGGGCGTCCTGGAGGGACGGCACGGCCGGCGCCGTCGACTGGGAGGGGGACGGAGACGGTGACGGGGACGAGCCGGCGGCCATCAGGGCGATGGGCAGGGACGACACGGCAGGTACCTCCAAGGTGCTGCGCGGTCCGCGCCGGCGGGCGGTCAAGGTCACGAAAAGGTCACCGGACGGACAGGAGCACCACACTAACGGGGCATCGTGGGTGCCTCCGGCCGTTCCGCACAGGAGGCACGCAGGAGAGACACGGCTCACGCGGGCTTGAACGGGCGGTGCCCCGGGGGATGCATCAGGTGTGGTCGAAAACACTCCCAGCCCGTTACCGGCACATGGTGGCGCTTCCGCCAGGCGTCAAGGGAGACTGACCTCAGATCGTCCCGGCGCAAGCCACGCGCCGCCGACGCCCAAGGAGGCACCCGTGCCGCATGTCCTGGTCCTCAACGCGTCGTACGAGCCGCTCGGCGTCGTACCGCTCCGCCGCGCGCTCGTCCTCGTCCTGGAGAACAAGGCCGTCTCCCTCGAGGAATCCGGCGCCTATCTGCACAGCGCGACCGTCACACTCCCCGCTCCCAGCGTGGTCCGGCTCAAGCGGTTCGTCCGGGTTCCCTACCGGGGGCCCGTCCCTCTGACCCGGCGGGCGCTCTTCGCGCGCGACGGGGGCCGGTGCATGTACTGCGGTGGCATCGCAACCAGCGTCGACCACGTCATCCCCCGCAGCCGCGGGGGCAAGCACGTCTGGGACAACGTGGTGGCCTCGTGCCGCCGCTGCAACCACGTCAAGGCCGACCGCCACCTCGTCGAGCTGGGCTGGCGGCTGCGCCACAAGCCCGCCCCGCCCTCGGGCCTGGCCTGGCGCATCATCGGTACCGGGCACCGGGATCCGCGCTGGCTCCCCTACCTGCAGCCGTACGGCGCGGACGACGCGCTGGCCCGGATCGACGGCATCTCCGCGTAGGCCGGCCCGGCCCGCCGTGTGCCGTCCCCGCGGCAGGCCGGACCGGCCGGCGGTCTCAGCCGCGGGGCCCCTCGGGGCGGGCGCCCCGCACGGCGTACCCGGCCGCGCCCAGCGCGAACGCCGTCAGCGCCGCCGCCCACGCGCCCGGCTGCGCTCCCGGCTGCACCGGCCACGCCCACACCGTGGCCGCGCGGCCGTGCGCGCCGTGGGAGCCCAGGTACACCGCGGTGACGTAGCCGAACGCGGGCAGCCAGCTCACGCGGGCGCCCAGCAGGACGGCCGCCGCCGCGGTGACCCCCGCACAGCCCAGGGTGTTGCGCAGCACCGCCGGCGGCCCGAAGGTCTCCGCACGGCCGAGCACGGCCGGCATCACCAGCAGCGCGGCCAGCGCGGTCAGGGCCGCCAGCTGCGTCAGCCGGCGCGGCCACCACGGCCGTACGGCGGTGCGGTCCAGTTCGTCCGAGGCGCTGTACAGGCTCGCCCCGATCACCGCCGACGCCAGCAGCGGCGCCAGGGCGACGATCGGCACCCGGCGGCCGGGATCGAGGTAGGCGTCGAGCCGGCCGGCCGCCCACACCGCGAAGCCGGCCGTGGCGGCGAGCGCGGCCAGGGTCAGGGGGAGCGCCCGGGAGCGGGCGTAGAGCAGGGGACCGTGGATCGTCGTCACAGTGCGGGGATCTCCTTCGTACGGCAGGCCGCCCGGGCCGCGAAGTACGCCGACAGCCACTCGCGGCGCTTGTGCCCGTCCATCCCGGCCAGCCTGGCCCGGGCCTCTCGCAGCCGGGCGTCGTGGACGTCGGACCCGTCGAGGCGGTCCCGCACCGGGAGCGGCGCGAGGTAGTGCTCCACCGCGTCGTCCGCCGTCAGCGCCCGGCCGGACAGCTGCTCCTGCGGACAGTCGCCGCGCAGCGCCAGCGCGTCGACCGCCTCCCGCGCGTACCGCTCCGGATCGGTCAGCCGCCCCCGTACGGCCGACCAGCCGAGCGGCGTGACAGCCGGCAGCGCCGCCTCGCCGGTGCGCTGGGCACCTCCGTGGTCCGCCCAGCGCACCGGCAGGTTCCGCACGCCCGCCAGCTTGCCGGTGACCCCCGACAGGGCATCGCTGACCTGCGGAAGCATGCCGGCGTACCGGGCGTTCACGCACACCGCCGGAGTGCGGGAGGTGTCGCACACCTGGCGCCGGGTGAGCGGATCGGTGTGCCACAGGCCGTCCCCGCTCTGCGCGAGCAGCGTGCCCGCGGCCAGCGCGGCGGCCAGCGGCAGCAGGGCCACCGCCCGGCGCCGGGCCGCGTACCCCAGCGCCGCGGCACAGGCCAGGCCGCCCGTCCACACCGCCATCGCCCACGGCTGCCACCACACCGGCAGCTCCCCGACCCCGGCCAGGGCGGCGGGAGTCAGCGCGCGCCCCGCCGCCGAGCCGTCGGCCGCCACGACGCCCAGCCCCACGTACCCGGTCATCGCCAGCAGCGGAGCCGCCAGCCGCGTGGGCACGGCCCGCCCCACCACATGCCCGGCCAGCGCGCCCGCCGCGACGGCTGCCGTGTCCCCCGGCAGCAGGGTCAGCTGCGGCCGGTCACCCCGCACATAGGGCCAGGTGGCGAGGAGCGCCACGGCCACCGTGACCAGGTAGCCGGCGACCACCCAGAACGCGACGGGCAGGGCCGCGAGCAGCAGACGGGCGAGGGGCGTGCGTACGGCCGTCGTCCACAGTTCCTCGGTACGGCGCCGACGCTCCCGGCCGCCCTGCCAGCAGCCCGCCGCCGCGGCCAGCGGAACGGTGATCAGCAGGGCGGTGTGCGTCTCGACGGCGGTCTCCGACCAGCCGCCCTGCCAGCGGTCCGCCGTCCCGTACAGCACCGCCCCGCACGTCAGCAGCACCGCGGCTCCGGCCCACGGCGCGAACCCCCGCAGCCCCTCGGTCCGCAGCGGATGCGGCGCCCGCACGCGCGTCTCACGGGCAACGACCGGCGTCCTCACACCGCCTCCCGGGCGCCCGGAGCACGGTGCGCCCGCAGCGCCGCCGTGTACCCGCGCTCGATCGGGTGGTCGCCCGGCCCGCCGGACGCCTCACCGAGCAGGCTGAGCGCACGGGGCGTACCGCGGTAGGCGATCCGGCCCCCGTCCAGCAGGGTGACCCCCGTGCAGGCGGCGGCCACGTCCTCCACCAGGTGGGTGGAGACCACCACGGTCGCCGCCGTCCCCAGCTCGCGCAGCAGCTCCCGGAACTCCACCCGCTGCTCCGGGTCGAGACCGGCGGTCGGCTCGTCGAGCAGCAGCAGCGCGGGGTCGTTCACGATGGCCTGCGCGATCCCGACCCGGCGGACCATGCCGCCCGACAGCGTCCGGATCCTCGCGTCGGCACGGTCCCCGAGGCCCACCCGGGCCACGGCCCGCTCCACGGCCGCCGGTACCCGCGCGGCCGGTACCTCCTTCAGCCAGGCCATGTACGCCACGAACTCCCGTACGGTGAAGCCCGGGTAGTAGCCGAACTCCTGCGGCAGATAGCCGAGCCGGCGCCGCACCCCGGTCCGGCCGCGCCGGCCGGCGATGTCCTCACCGAGCAGTTCCACCCGGCCGGCGTCCGGCCGGGCCACCGTGGCCAGCACCCGGATCAGCGAGGTCTTCCCCGCCCCGTTCGGCCCGAGCAGCCCGTGCACACCGGTGCCGAGCGTCAGGTCGAGCGAGTCGAGGGCGAGGGTCTTGCGGTGCCGGACCCGCAGGCCGGTCACACGTAGCGAACTCACAGTCTCTCCAGGACAGGAACAGGACAGGAACAGGACAGGACAGGGCACGGCACCGCGACGGCCGGTGACCCCGGGAGTCGGGAACGGTCAGGAACGGGGAGAAGGGGGTGCCGCGAACAGCGGCACCCGTCACGGACGCAGCGGGCGGTCGTAGACCGGGCGGCGCGCCAGCAGCAGGACGGCGCTCAGCGCGGCCGCCGCCGCCCACCCGCTCTGCGCGGCGGCACCGTCCAGGCAGCGGGACAGCTGCCCGGCCAGCCGGGCGGTGGCCGCGCCGCCCGGCCCGGCCACCGCCGGTGACAGCACGGCGAACAGCCAGCCGCCCCCCGTCACCCCGGCCGCCGCCCGGCACCCGGTGAAGGAGGCCAGGGCCAGCGTGGCCAGCGCCAGCGCCAGCCCGGGCAACAGCCAGGCCACCGCGGCCGGGGCGCCCGAGGCGGGCAGCAGCAGCCCGGCCAGGGTGAGCGGTGGCAGGCTCACCGCGAGCACGGCGACCGTACGGGTGAGCGCCAGCCGCAGTCCGCCGCCCGGCGTGGCCGCGGCCACCTCGTGCAGCGGGTCGGCGTGCGGGCCGTAGGACAGGGCCACGCCGGCGACGGGCACGAGGGGGGCGACGGCCAGCAGCAGCGCCCGCGCCCCAGGGAACCCCGCCCCGTACGACAGGGCCAGCGCGGCGACGGCCACCCCCACCACGGCCGGCAACCACGCACCACGAACGGCGGGCCCGGCGGCCCACAACAGCCGCACGAACCGGGACGGCCCGGTCCGCCCGGAGGCCCGGCCGACCCACGGCAGCCACAGGGACCCGGACGGCCCGGTCCGCCCGGGAGCCTGGCCGGCCCCCGGCTCCCCTGGCACGGCCGTGTCCGGCACCGCAGCCGCTGTCCCCCTCCGCGCCGCCACGGCCGGCAGCCACCCCCCGCGCACGGCCGGTCCGGCGGCCCACAGCAGCCGCGGCAACCGGGACGGCAGTCGTGACGGCACGGGCGGCAAGGGCCGCCGGCCGGCCCGCGGTCCCGGTGCCGCGCCCGCCTCCCACGCCCGGGCCGGCTCCGGCACCCCCGGTCGTCCCCGCACCGGCGTCGGATCCGCCCGCGCCGGTTCCGGCGCGGCCGGCGCCCACGTCGGATCCAGCACCGCCGCTCGTACCTGGGCCAGCACCGCCCCCGCCGCCGTGCCGCGGACCGCGGCCGACACCCGGGACGCGCATTCCGCGCAGTTCTCCACGTGCTTCTCCAGGGACCATGCGTCCGCTTCCGGCAGCGTGCCCCCGGCGTAACGGGACACCAGGTCGTCGCAGGCGTGCCAGGGCCGCCTGTCGGGGTGCGTCATGCCGTGCCTCCCACCGGGGACGGGTTCAACCGGTCCAGGGTGTCCCGCAGTTCCGCGCGGGCGCGGCGGGCCCGGGACTTGACCGTGCCCTCCGGGATGCCGAGCAGCCGGGCCGCCTCACGGGTGCTCAGCCCGTCGACGACCGTCGCCCGCAGCACCTCGCGCAGCTCCGGGGAGATCCGGTCGAGCGCGGTGCCCACATCGCCGTACTCCAGCCCCGCCAGCACCCGGTCCTCGGCGGACGGCGCGGCGGCGGGCTCGTACCGGTCGGCGAACCCGGGCTCCGGCAGCGGTCCCGCGACCCGCGCGGCCCGCTCCTGCACCCGCCGCGCGTCGACCAGCCGGCGCGCGGCGATCGTCCACAGCCAGCCGCCGGCCTCCTGCCCGCGATGCCCGGCCGCCGACCGCCACACCGTGACGAACGTGTCCTGGAGCACCTCCCGCACCACCTCGGGATCGGCGCACCGCCGCGTCAGCCGCGCGTGCAGCCACCCGGCGTGCCGGTCGTACAGGGTGCCCATCGCCGCCGCGTCGCCGCGCGCGACCGCCCGCAGCAGGGCCGCGTCCCCGCCGCTCGCGTCGTCGTCCTCCCGCTGGCCCCCCATGGGGCGGAACAGTCTCACACCCCCTCTATCGGTCACCCGGCCGCAGCCGGATCACTCCGGCACCGGCCGGGCGCCGCGCGTGGCATCGGCGTCACGGGGTAGGCCTGCCGTGACCCGTCCGAAGCCGCAGCATCCGGCACACCGACAAGGAGGCCTCCGTGGCCGCACCGGCTCCCTCGATCCCGGCCCAGTACAAACCCGTGGCGGAGCCCTCCGCCGAGACCGACGCGGCATGGCTGTCCGTCTCCGGCTCCGAGACCGCGTACGCGCAGCCACCGCTGACCAGCGAGCCGCCGCTGCCCGACGCCGAACCCCTCACCAGCGAGCCCCCGCTCGCCGAGACCGTCACGCCGACCAGCGAGCCCGACCCGGTCCCGGCCTCCTACGCACCGGGGCTGTAGATGGCCGCGGCGCCCGACGAGCACCCCGCGCCCGACCTCGCCCGGCTCGCCGAGCTGCACGGGGTCGCCACCTCCTACCGCCCCGCCCCCGACCGCACCGTCCAGGTCCCCGCCTCCGCCGTCACCGCCGCGCTGGCCGCCCTCGGCGTCGACGCGGCCGGCCCGGACGCCGTACGCACCGCCCTCGCCGCGCGGGAACGCGAACTGCGCGAACGCCTGCTGCCCCCGACCGTGGTCCGGTGGGCCGGCACCGAACCGCCCGCCGCCCTCACCGCGCTGCCCCCCGGCACCCGGCTGCGCGTGCGGACCGAGGACGGGGAGGAACACGACGGCACCGCGGACCTGCCCCTCGGCGTGCACCACCTCACCGCCACCGCCCCCGACGGGCGGACCGGGACGGCCCACCTCGTCATCGCCCCCGACCGGCTGCCCGCCCCGCCCGGCCGCTCCCACGGCCTCCTCGTCCAGCTGTACTCCCTGCTCTCCCGCCGCTCCTGGGGCATGGGCGACCTCACCGACCTCGCCGAGCTGGCCGGCTGGGCGGGACGCACCGCCGGCGCCGGCTTCGTCCAGGTCAACCCGCTGCACGCGGCCGTACCCGGTGCCCCCACCGACCCCTCCCCGTACCGCCCCTCCTCCCGCCGCTTCCCCGACCCCGTCCACCTGCGCGTCGAGGACGTACCCGAGTTCGCCTACGTACGGGACCGCGACCGCCTGCACCCCCTGCTGGAGCGGGCCGAGCGGCTGCGCGCCGACGTCCTCGACAAGGGCGCCCTCATCGACCGGGACGCCGTGTGGGAACTGAAGCGGGAGGCGCTGGAGATCGTCCTCCAGGTCCCCCTCGCCCCCGGCCGGCAGGCCGCCTACGACGCCTTCCGCGCCGCCCACGGCCAGGCCCTCGACGACTACGCCACCTGGTACGCCCTCACCGAGGTCCACGGGCCCGACTGGCAGCGCTGGCCCGACGGCCTGCACGACCCCCGCTCGGAAGCCACCGCCCGCGCCCGCACCGGTCTCGCCGACCGCGTCGACTTCCACGCCCGCCTCGCCTGGCTCACCGACGGCCAGCTGCGCGCCGCCCAGCGCGTCGCCCGCGAGGCCGGCATGTCCGTCGGGATCGTGCACGACCTCGCCGTCGGCGTGCACCCCTCCGGCGCCGACGCCTGGGCCCAGCAGGACGTCTTCGCCGCCGGCATGTCCGTCGGCGCGCCACCGGACGCCTTCAACGCCCGCGGCCAGGACTGGGGCCTGCCCCCCTGGCGCCCCGACCGGCTCGCCGCCTGCGGCCACGCCCCCTACCGCGACCTGCTGCGCGCCCTCTTCCGCTACGCCGGCGCCCTGCGCATCGACCACGTCATGGGCCTGTTCCGGCTGTGGTGGATCCCCCAGGGCAGCCCGCCCACGGAGGGCACCTACATCCACTACGACTCCGACGCCATGCTCGCGATCCTCGCCCTGGAGGCCACCCGCGCCGGCGCCGTCGTGATCGGCGAGGACCTGGGCACCGTGGAACCCGGCGTGCGCGAGACGCTGGAGCGGCGCGGGGTCCTCGGCACCTCCGTGCTCTGGTTCGAACGGGACTGGGCGGGCGACGGCCGTCCCCTGCCCCCCGACCGCTGGCGCGCGGACTGCCTGGCCACCGCCACCACCCACGACCTGCCGCCCACCGCCGCCCGGCTCACCGGCGACCACGTCGACCTGCGCGACCGCCTGGGCCTGCTGACCCGGTCGGCCGCCGAGGAACGCGCGGAGGTCACCGCGGACACCGCGGAGTGGCTCGCCCTGCTCGGCAGCCTCGGCCTGCTGGACAGCCCGGCGGCCGGACCACCCGGCTCCGACGAGGAGGAGGAGATCCGCGCCGTCCACCGCTTCCTGCTGCGCACCCCCGCCCGCCTGATCGGCGTCTGGCTCCCGGACGGCATCGGCGACCGCCGCCCGCAGAACCTGCCCGGCACCTGGTACGAGTATCCGAACTGGCGCCTGCCGATCGCGGACTCCGAGGGCCGGCCGGTGCCCCTGGAGGAACTGGTGGCCTCCCCGCGGCTGCGGGGACTGCTCGGCGTACTGCGCGGGTCCGGCCCGTCCGCACGGTGAGCACGGGCGTACCGCGCGGGTCCGTCCCGCCCCGTGCGGGCGGAGCCGGCACACGGCCGCGGCGGAGCACCGGGGACGGCGGCCCCCGGGGCTCCGCCGAGCGGCCGCCCGGGCCGCTACCGGCACCCCGGGCGCGCACACTCCGCGGCCGTTCGCTAACTTGGCACCGTGGACAAGAACAACGCCCTGCGCGCCGGCGCCCTGGCCGCCGGTACGACGCTGATGATGCTGCTCATGTCGTCCCCCGCGTTCGCGCTGACCCGCGACGACGGTGACGACCCCGGCAAGGGCCTGAGCGTCATCGAGACGCTGGGCCTGTACGTCTTCGCCCCGCTGGTGCTGTTCGCGGTGATCGCCGGCCTGGTGATGCTGCTGGACAAGTCGCGGGCCAAGAAGGACACCACCTCGTCCAACATCGACATCAGGCCCGACGCCCAGGCCCAGGTCAAGGCCTGACCGGGTTCACCGGTCCTGTCCCCGACGGGCGCCCGTCCTCCCCGCCGGTACGCGCGCACGCCGTACCCGGGTGAGACCGGCGCCCCCGGCGTTTCCCGCCCGGCCCGGTCAGGGGTGCGGCGCGGTCAGATAGCGCTGCACCGTCGGCCCCAGCCACGCCACCAGCTCCTCGCGGGTGAGTGCCCGGGCCGGCGGCAGCCGCAGCACGTAACGCGTCAGGGCCAGACCGAGCAGCTGCGCGGCGCACAACGCGGCCCGCGCCGGGGCCTGCTCGGGATCGGGGCACACCTGCCGGGCCACGGGCAGCAGCTGCTCCGTGAAGATGCCCTGCATCCGCTCGGCCCCGGCCTGGTTGGTGACACCGACCCGCAGGACGGCCCTCAGCTCCTCGTTCTCCTCCCACAGGCCGAGGAAGTGGCCCACCAGCGCACGGCCCACCTCATCGCCCGGCACCCGCGCCAGGTCGGGCAGCCGCAGATCGAGCGTGACGGCCGCGGCGAACAGTCCTTCCTTGCTGCCGAAGTAGCGCATCACCATGGAAGGGTCGATCCGCGCGTCGGCGGCGACGGCCCGGATGGTGGCCCGCTCGTAGCCGTCGGCGGCGAAGCGCTCGCGGGCGGCGGCGAGGATGGCGGTACGGGTGGCGTCGGAGCGGCGCGGCGGCCGAGTGGCCGGCCGGTTCGGCTGCCGGCCCGGTTGCCGGCCCGGCTGCTGACCGGGCGGCTGGTCGGGCTGCTCGTTCGGCTGGGCGCCGGGTGCCGGCTGGTTCGGCTGGATGCTGGCCGTCATGTCCACGAGCGTAGGCCAACGCATGTAGGCCAACAAGTGTTGACCGGCACCGCGGGGCGTTCTACGCTTGCCTACAAGCGTTGACCAACGGGTGTTGGCAATGCAATGCGGGCACCAAGCGCTGGCCAACAGCCGTTCGCACCGAGGAGGCCACCATGACCGGCACCACGGGAACGACCACCACGGCAACCACCCCGGACACCACCACCCCGCGCATCCTCGTCGTCGGCGCCGGCCCCACCGGTCTCCTCCTCGCCGGTGACCTCGCCACCGCCGGCATCCCGGTCACCCTCCTGGAGAAGCGCCCCCACCGGATCAGCAACCTCTCCCGCGCCTTCGTCCTGCACGCCCGCACCCTCGAACAACTCGACGCCCGCGGCCTCGCCGACGAGCTGGAGGCCCTCGGGCAGCCCCTGGACCGGCTCGGCCTCTTCGGCCGGCTCACCATCGACCTCACCGGCCTGCCCTCCCGTTTCAACCACCTCCTCGTCCTGCCGCAGTACGAGGTGGAGAAGGTGCTGGAGCGGCGCGCGGTCGAGGCGGGTGCCGACATCCGCTACGAGACGGAGCTGACCGGCCTCACGCAGGACGCGGCCGGTGTGACGGTGCGGGCCCGCCGGACGGAAGGACGTGGGGAAGGGGAAGGGGAAGGGCGGACGGAGACCTTCCGGGCCGCGTACGTCGTCGGCGCCGACGGCATGCGCAGCGCCGTGCGGCAGGCGGTCGGACTGCCCTTCCCGGGCAGGTCGGTGATCCGCTCCGTCGTCCTCGCGGACGTCAGGCTCACCGAGCGGCCCCCGACGGTGCTCACCGCCAACGCCGTGGGCGACGCCTTCGCCTTCCTCGCGCCCTTCGGTGACGGCTACTACCGGGTGATCGGCTGGAACCGCGCCCGCGACGTCCCGGACGGCGAGCCGCTTGACCTGGAGGAGGTCAGGGAGACCGTCCGCCGCGCCCTCGGCCGGGACTTCGGCATGTACGACGCCCGCTGGATGTCCCGTTTCCACAGCGACGAGCGGCAGGCTCCGGCGTACCGGGCCGGGCGGGTCTTCCTCGCCGGGGACGCCGCGCACGTGCACACGCCGGCCGGCGGGCAGGGCATGAACACCGGGCTCCAGGACGCGGCGAACCTCGGCTGGAAGCTGGCGGCGGTCGCGGGCGGCCACGCCGGCCCCGGGCTGCTCGACAGCTACCAGGCGGAACGGCACCCCGTCGGCAGGGCGGTGCTGCGCAGCAGCGGCGGGATCGTCCGCCTCGCCATGGCCAGGCGCCCCTGGACGCTAGCGGCCCGCGCGGCCCTCACCGCGTTCCTCGGCACGGTCGGCCCGGTGCGGCGCAGGCTCGTCGGCCAGATCACCGGCATCGGCTACCGCTACCGAGCACCGCGCGGTGCCCACCCGCTCACCGGCGCCCGTGTCCCGGACGTCGCCCTCGCCGGCGGCGGCCGGCTCCACGAGGCGCTGCGCGGCGGCCGGTTCGTCCTGATCACGCCGGAACCGTACGAGGCGGGGGCCGGGCGCGCGGACCGGCTGACCGTGGCGCGATGGGCGAGCGGTCGTCGTACGACCGTGCTGGTGCGCCCCGACGGACACGCGGCCTGGGCCGCCGAGGCGGCCACCGCGGCGCAGACCGGGGCGGCCCTCGCCCGGCATCTCGGCCCCGTCGGCTGACGCCGGGCGGCGGTTATCCGGTCGTCGCGTCGAGCAGTGTCCGCAGCAGGCCGGCCAGGTGGCCGGCCTGCTCGGGGCTCAGGGCGGCCAGGGCGGCGTTCTCCTCCGCCAGGCCCGCGCCGACCGCCTCGTCGATCAGCCGCAGCCCCTCGTCGGTGAGGGTCACCTGAAGGCCGCGCCGGTCGTGCGGGTCGGGGGAGCGGCGCAGCAGGCCGGCCTGTTCCAGCTTGTCGAGGCGGCCGGTCATCCCGCCGGTGGTCAGCATGAGGGTGGAGGAGAGCTGGCGGGGCGAGAGGGTGTAGGGCTCGCCGGAGCGGCGCAGGGTGGCGAGGACGTCGAACTCGCCGCGGGAGATGCCGTACGGCTTGTACGCCCGCTCCATGCGGTCGCCCATCGCGCGCGAGAGCCGGAAGATCCGGCCGAACACCTCCATCGCCCGGGTGTCGAGGTCGGGCCGCACCCGCGCCCACTGCTCGGTGATCATGTCGACGGGGTCGGCCGGCTGTTGCTGCATGGGCGGAAGTATCGGTCCGCTCTCCGCTCGTCCGCAAGAAACTGGCCCACCAGAAAGACGCTTGACACTAAGTAGCTTATGACTAAGCTAAATGTCGTTGATCCGACCGGATCCGTCACCGCCTGGAAGGGGCCCTCCCATGGCCACCCGCCGCCCGGGAAGCAGCGCAGTCATCGCCGTCACCGCACTCGCGCCCATCTCCTGGGGCACGACCTACGCGGTCACCACCGAGTTCCTGCCGCCGGACCGCCCCCTGTTCACGGCGCTGATGCGGGCCCTGCCCGCCGGCCTCCTGCTGCTCGCCCTCACCCGGGTGCTGCCGCGCGGCACCTGGTGGGTCAAGGCGGCCGTGCTCGGGGCGCTCAACATCGGCGCCTTCTTCCCGCTGCTGTTCGTGGCGGCGTACCGGCTGCCCGGCGGGACGGCCGCGGTCGTCGGTTCCGCCGGACCGCTGTTCGTCGTCGGACTCTCCGCGCTGCTGCTCGGGCAGCGGCCGTCCCCGCGCACGCTGCTCACCGGGCTGGTGGCCGCGTTCGGCGTCAGCCTCGTCGTACTGCGGGGGGCCGGGGCGCTCGACCTCACCGGCGTCCTCGCGGCGGTCGCCTCCACGGGCTCCATGGCCGCCGGAACCGTCCTGACCAAGCGCTGGGGCCGCCCGGACGGCGTCGGCCCGCTGGCGCTCACCGGCTGGCAGCTCACCGCCGGCGGCCTGCTCGTCGCACCGGTCGCACTGCTGGCCGAGGGCGCCCCGCCCGCCCTCGACGCCCCCGCCGTCGGCGGCTACCTCTACCTCGCCCTCGCCAACACGGCCGTCGCCTACTGGCTCTGGTTCCGCGGCATCGGCCGGCTCACCGCCACCCAGGCCGGCTTCCTCGGCCCACTGTCCCCGCTGACCGCGGCGGTCGTCGGCTGGGCGGCCCTCGGCCAGGCGCTCACACCGGTACAGATCGCGGGCATGGCGCTGGCGTCCGGAGCGACCCTGGCCGGGCAGTTCGGCGACCGCCGACGGCAGCCCACACTCTCCGAGCCCGGCAACCGGGAGGACGCGCCGCCTCTCTCGCTCTCGGCCCCGAGGCGGTAAGGACGACCGGGGAGCCCCGGCCCGGTGGGGGCCGGGGCGCACGGGCGCCCGGCGTCGTGCCGGGCGCCCTCGGGGTGTTACTCGGCTGCCGTCGCGTCGGCCGCCTGGGCCCGCAGGGCGCGCTCGACGCCCGAGCGGGCCTCCGAGACGAGGCGGCGCAGGGCCGCGTTCGGCTCGGCGTCGGCCAGCCAGGTGTCCGTCCGGGCCAGGGTCTCCTCGGAGACCTGGACCGACGGGTACAGGCCGATCGCGATCTGCTGGGCGATCTCGTGCGAACGGGAGTCCCAGACGTCCTTGACGACCTCGAAGTACGTGTCCGCGTACGGCGCGAGCAGCTCGCGCTGGTCGGTCTGGACGAAACCGCCGATCACGGCCTCCTGCACGGCGTTCGGGAGCTTGTCGGAGTCGATGACCGACGCCCACGCCTCCGCCTTGGCCTCGGCGGTGGGCCGGGCCGCGCGGGCGGTGGCCGCGTGGCGCTCGCCGGCCGCCGTCCTGTCCCGCTCGTACTCGGCCGCGATCTCCGCCTCGTCGTACCGGCCGACGGCCGCGAGCCGCTGGACGAACGCCCAGCGCAGCTCGGTGTCCACGGCCAGGCCCTGCACCGTCTGCGTGCCGTCCAGCAGCGCCTCCAGCAGGTCCAGCTGCTCCGGGGTGCGCGCGGTCGCCGCGAACGCCCGCGCCCAGGCCAGCTGGTGGTCGCTGCCCGGCTCGGCCGCGCGCAGATGCGCCAGCGTGGCGTCGGTCCAGCGGGACAGCAGGGTTTCGCGGGCGGCCGGGGCGGCGTACAGGTCGATGGCCAGCTTGACCTGGCGGTGCAGCGACTGCACCACGCCGATGTCGGACTCCTTGCCGATGCCGGACAGCACGAGGGCGAGGTAGTCACGGGCGGCCAGCTCGGCGTCCCGCGTCATGTCCCAGGCCGACGCCCAGCACAGGGCGCGCGGCAGGGACTCCGCGAAGTCGCCGAGGTGCTCGGTGACCGTCCTCAGCGACTCCTCGTCCAGGCGGACCTTGGCGTAGGACAGGTCGTCGTCGTTGAGCAGGACGACCGCCGGACGGCGCCGGCCGGAGAGCTGCGGTACGTCGGTCAGCTCCCCGTCGACGTCCAGCTCGATCCGCTCGGTGCGCACCAGCTTGCCGGAGTCGTCGAGGTCGTACAGGCCGACCGCGATGCGGTGCGGGCGCAGTGTCGGCTCGCCCTTGGCGCCGGCCGGGAGCGCCGGGGCCTCCTGGCGGACGGCGAAGGAGGTGACGACCCCGTCGGCGCCGGTGGTGACCTCGGGCCGCAGGATGTTGATGCCGGCCGTCTCCAGCCACTTCCTCGACCAGGTCTTCAGGTCGCGGCCGGAGGTCTCCTCCAGGGCGCCCAGCAGGTCGGACAGGCGGGTGTTGCCGAAGGCGTGCCGCTGGAAGTAGGCCTGCACGCCCTTGAAGAACTCGTCCTCGCCGACGTAGGCGACGAGCTGCTTGAGCACGCTCGCGCCCTTGGCGTACGTGATGCCGTCGAAGTTGACGAGGACGTCGTCCAGGTCGCGGATGTCCGCCATGATCGGGTGCGTGGACGGCAACTGGTCCTGCCGGTAGGCCCAGGTCTTCATCGAGTTGGCGAACGTGGTCCACGAGTGCGGCCACCGCGAGCCGGGCGCGGCGGCCTGGCAGGCGATGGAGGTGTAGGTGGCGAACGACTCGTTCAGCCACAGGTCGTTCCACCACTCCATGGTGACCAGGTCGCCGAACCACATGTGCGCCAGCTCGTGCAGGATCGTCTCCGCGCGCACCTCGTACGCCGCGTCGGTCACCTTGGAGCGGAAGACGTACTGGTCGCGGATGGTCACCGCGCCGGCGTTCTCCATGGCGCCCGCGTTGAACTCGGGCACGAACAGCTGGTCGTACTTCGCGAACGGGTACGCGTAGTCGAACTTCTCCTGGAACCAGTCGAAGCCCTGCCGGGTGACCTCGAAGATCGCGTCCGCGTCGAGGAACTCGGCGAGCGAGGGCCGGCAGTAGATGCCGAGCGGCACGCTGCGCCCGTCCTTCTCGTACACGCTGTGCACGGAGTGGTACGGGCCGGCGATCAGCGCGGTGATGTACGTCGAGATCCGCGGGGTCGGCTCGAAGACCCAGACGTTGTCGGCCGGTTCCGGCGTCGGCGAGTTGGAGATGACCGTCCAGCCGGCGGGCGCCTTCACGGTGAACTGGAAGGTGGCCTTCAGGTCCGGCTGCTCGAACGAGGCGAACACCCGGCGGGCGTCCGGCACCTCGAACTGGGTGTAGAGATAGGCCTGGTCGTCCACGGGGTCGACGAAGCGGTGCAGACCCTCGCCGGTGTTGGTGTAGGCGCAGTCCGCGACCACCCGCAGGACGTTGCGCCCCTCCAGCAGTTCCGGCAGCGCGATCCGCGAGTCGCCGAAGACCTCGGCGGGGTCCAGGTGGTCGCCGTTGAGGACCACCTCGTGGACGGCCGGCGCCACCAGGTCGACGAACGACGCGGCACCGCCGCGGGCCACGTCGAAGCGCACCGTGGTCACGGACCGGTAGGTACCGCCCTCCTGCGCGCCGGAGAGGTCGAGATCGATCTCGTACGAGTCAACGTTGAGCAGCTCGGCCCGCTGCTGCGCCTCTTCGCGAGTCAGGTTTGTGCCAGGCACGCGGTCATCTCCTCGTTATGGGTAGGTTGCGCCATCCTTCCATGGGACCCACACACGACGCGATGTCCGCGCCGCGCCGGCCGTCGGCGGCCCCGCGGGCCGCGGCACGCCCGAGCCGGACGGGTACGGGACCCGCCCGGCTCACGGCCCGCGTTCAGCTCAGCACGATCACCACGACACCGCCGCCGCCGACGACACCGCTGGGGAAGAAGTTCCCGTATCCGCCACGGTTGCCGAAGTCGTCGCAGTTGTCGTACCAGCCGTTGCCGCGATCGAAGCAGCCATGGTTGGTGGGCACGTGGTCCGGGGCGGCTGCCGAGGCCGTGCCCGCCGCGCCGATCGCGGCGCCGCCGGCCAGGAGAACGGCGACCGCGGATCCCGCGAACAGTCGCCTCGCGCGTAGTGGTTTCATGGGCCTGCCTTCCTTCCACGTCCCCGTCGGGTTCTGCCGTTACGGGGGCGATGGCCGCGGCCGTGGTGCGTGCGCGCGCACGCCGCGGTCGTAGGTGTCGCCGCGGGGGACGGGAAGCGCGGCCTGCGCCGCTCGGGCGGCCCGCCCCGGTGGACAGGGCACTCGCCGGCGGTGGGCGCAGCCCCGGTCGCGGCCCTTTTCCCTCACGCTAGCCGCCCGCCGGGGACTCAGCATCTCGGGCGGCGACGGCCCCGGGGCGGTGCGGGGACATGCGGAAGGGGCGGCCGTTCTTCGGCCGCCCCTTCCGTACGATCCGCGCGGTACGGACGCGGGTTACCGGCCCGACAGCTCCGCCGCCACCAGCTCCGCGATCTGCACCGCGTTCAGCGCGGCGCCCTTGCGCAGGTTGTCGTTGGAGATGAACAGGGCGAGGCCGTTGTCCACCGTCTCGTCGCGGCGGATACGGCCGACGTACGACGGGTCCTGGCCCGCCGCCTGGAGCGGGG
This sequence comes from Streptomyces sp. NPDC014991, assembly GCF_043080665.1. Lineage (NCBI taxonomy): Bacteria > Bacillati > Actinomycetota > Actinomycetes > Kitasatosporales > Streptomycetaceae > Streptomyces > Streptomyces sp. NPDC014991. The sequence continues at coordinate 769,631 of NZ_JBIBVY010000001.1, read as the reverse complement.
TCGGGATGTCGGAGAGGGCGACACCCGGGGCCTTCGCGAGCAGCTCGGTCGCGCGCTCGGGACTGACCGGGCGGGCGAAACGCGCGTTGACCTGGAGGGAGTGACCGGAGAAGACCGGAACGCGCACGCAGGTGCCGGAGACCTTCAGCCCGGGGATCTCCAGGATCTTGCGGGACTCGTTGCGCAGCTTCTGCTCCTCGTCGGTCTCGTTCGAACCGTCGTCCACGATGTTGCCCGCGAGGGGGAGCACGTTGAAGGCGATGGTGCGCTTGTAGACCTGCGGCTCGGGGAAGTCGACCGCCGCGCCGTCATGGGTGAGCTTGTCCGCCTCGGCCGCCACCTTCTGCACCTGACCGTGCAGCTCCGCGACGCCCGCGAGACCCGAGCCGGACACCGCCTGGTAGGTGGCGACGACCAGTGCCTCCAGGCCGGCCTCCTCGTGCAGCACCTTCAGCGCCGGCATCGCGGCCATGGTGGTGCAGTTCGGGTTGGCGATGATGCCCTTGGGGCGGTCGGCGATCGCGTGCGGGTTCACCTCGGACACCACCAGCGGCACCTCGGGGTCCATGCGCCAGGCGGAGGAGTTGTCGATCACGACGGCGCCCTGGGAGGCGACCTTCCCGGCCAGCGCCCTGGAGGTCGCGCCGCCCGCGGAGAACAGCACGATGTCCAGGCCGGTGTAGTCGGCGCTCGCCGCGTCCTCCACCGTCACGCCGTCCAGCACGGTCCCGGCCGAACGGGCCGAGGCGAACAGGCGCAGCTCCGTGACCGGGAAGTCGCGCTCCGTGAGGATCCTGCGCATGACCGTGCCGACCTGACCGGTGGCTCCGACGATTCCGACCCTCACAGCGACTCCCTCTTACGTGTCTCTTGCCCGACCGGGGCTTTTCCATCATGCGGCGAACCCCGGCCCACCTGTCCAGTTCTTTGCCGCGCGTGCCCGAGGAGTGGGACACGATTCACCGGCACACAGTTCCGTACATCCGCCTCACAACCCCGCTGAGCTGGAGATATTCCTTCTTCGAAGGGTCCGCGCCGCAAGCTGTGCTGTCCGGCCCCTGCCCGTCGGGGCTCCGGCCATACGAGGGTGTGACGTACGCCTCCGGACCCGTGCGGCGCCGGTCGAACGTTCCGGCCCGCCGCCGCGTCGTAGGGGCAGACGCGTGAGGGGGTGGCTTGTGCTGCGCGGAAGGGCGCACCGCGACCAGGGGGCGTACGCCGAGGGTACGGACCGTACCGTCGGCGATCCCCTGGACGCGGCCCAGGAACGCCGGGTGCGGGCGGTGCTCGCGCTCGGCGGCGTGCCGCAGTCGGACCTGCCGGACGGGGTGCAGCAGGTCCGGCTGCGGCTGCTGGAGCGGGCCGCGAGCGGCCGTGAGGCACCGCGGGACGTGTCGGCGTGGGCGGCGGTCGTCGCCTCCAACCTGGCCATGGACTGGCACCGGGCCAAACGGCGCCGGGAACGGCTGGGGGAGCGGCTCGCCGCGCTGCACGAGCCCGTGCACCCCTCCGGCGAGGAGACCAGCCTGCTCTCCCTCGCCGTCGCCCGCGGCCTGGACGAACTGCCCGCCGCCCAGCGGCAGGTGGTCGTCCTGCGCTTCTTCGCCGACCTGCCCGTGCGGGACATCGCCGGGGAGCTGGGCATACCGGAGGGCACGGTCAAGAGCAGGCTGCACACGGCGGTCCGCGCGCTGCGCGACCGGCTGCACGAGGACGAGGTGGTGTGACGTGACCGCCGAACACGAGGGCGCGGACGGCGCGCGGCGCGCGCGGGGCGCGGAGGGCGCCGGGGAGTACGGCGGCATGGACGCCCTCATGGCCGCGATCACCGGCGACCCCCTCCCGGAGGAGGCCCACCGGGACACCGCCTTCCACACCGGCCACCGCGCGGCCGAGGCCGACGTGGCGCTCCTGCGCGACCAACTCCACTGGCTGGCCGAGGCACTCACGGGGGAACGGGCGAGCGGGGACGCGCGGGCGTGGGGTCCGGCGGCCGGGGAAGCGGGGGCCGGCCCTGCGGTGGCCGGGGACGGCGGGGTTCGGTCCGCGGGCACCGGGGACGCGGGGGCCGGTCAGCCGGCGGCCGGGGGTGCGGAGCGGCGGAGGGCGGGGAGCCCGGGAGCCGGGGGCGCCGGAGGGGCCGTGGCGGGTGCGGGCGTCGCTCGCCGTGGCCGGGGTCGTACCCGGCCCCCGGGGCGGCCGTCCGGGTCGCGGCGGGCCCTGCGGATCGCGCTCGGTTCGCTCGCGGGGGCCGCGGCCTTCTCCCTCGTTCTCGGCTTCGGCTGGCTGGTGACGCGGGCCGGCGGCGGCGCGGACGACAGCGGGGCCTCGTCCAGGAGCGCCGCCGACTCCGCGGGCAAGGGGGCTCGGGCCGGCGGGCGCCCCGCGGACCCGGAACGCGAGCTGGCCTGTTCCCGGCTGGTGGTGGAGGGCACCGTGACGAAGGTGCGGCGGCTGCCGGACTCCATGACCGGCCGGATCACGCTGACCGTGCTCCGCTCGTACAAGCCCGCGCACGGCCCGGCCGAGGTCGGATTCCTGCTGGACGGCGGCACGCAGCCGGCGCCGCGCACGGGAGAGCACGTCCTCGTCCGGGTCGGCCGGGGCGAGGAGGAGGCGAGCGTGTGGGCCGTCGGCGACGCCGAGGTGGCCGCCGCCCGCGCCTGGATCACCGACGCCCTGCCCGGGTCCCGGCACACATCCTGCCCGTGACCCGGCACGGCGACGGCGGACACGAACGTTGCGTGCCGCCCCCGCGTCCCGTGACCGGTCCCGCGCACAGGGACCGCGGGCCGCGAGGGCCGGCACGTCATGACGTCACGGCGGACGCGGGGAGCCGCGGGGCGGGGTGCCGTGCGCCGGCGGTGCCGGCGGGCGGCCGTCCTTGCGGCGGTGGTGCTGCTGGGCGGCGCCGCGGGCACGGAGTCCGCCCTGTCCGAGCAGGGGCACGCCGACGTGGACCACGGTGAGCCGGGAGGCCGGGCACCGGAGGGCCGGTGACCCGCGCGGCGCCGAGCCCGGGGCCGGGGGCCGGCGGAGGCCATGGACGATGCCGGCCGGCCGACGGCCACGGGCGGCCGGCCACCGGCCACGGGTCGCGGATGACGACACGCGCCCGGGGCGAGCCCGGCACCGGTACCGGCGAGGACCCGGAGCCGGGCCGGCCGGAAGGCGAAGAAGAAGGGCGGGCGTCCGTCAGGACGCCCGCCCCCGCTTCCGTCACCCCGTTACGGCGTGACCTTGCCGATCTTCACGCTGCCGGTGCCCGCGACCGTGCCGCGCGCGTTGACCAGCTGCACCCGGCCGAAGAACTCCCGGCCGGCCGGGGCCTCGGTGGCGGCCGTGACCTGGCCGGTCACCGTCGCGGAGTCGCCCGTGCCGAGCTTGACCGGTGCCGAGCCGTCGACCGTGACGGAGCCGAGCGCGGTGGAGAAGAACACGTCCCGGTAGTCGTAGCCGGTCGAGCCGGACGGGACGGAATAGCCCACGACCTGGACGGTGTAGGTGCCGGCGGCCGGGGACGGCACGGAGACCGCCTCCTCCGAGTCGCCGTCGGCGGACTTGCCGACCTCCTTGCCGGAGGAGTCGTACACCATCAGGTCGAGGTCGGCCGCGGCGTCCGAGACGCCGCCGATGGCGACGTCGAGCGAGGTCGCGCCGGCGGGGACGTCGACCGTGGTGGTCTGCGTCTCGCCTTCCTTGACGGCCGGGCGGGCCGTCTTGGCGGAGCCGAGGGGGCCGCCGGTGAGCTTGCCGTCCAGCGCCGCGTAGGTGTTGGTGACCTTCCAGGAGGCGGCGACCGGCGTGCCGGCCTCGGCCTCGGGGACGGTCACGGTCTCGGGGTCGAAGGCGGCGCCGAGGACGGAGACGTCCAGCCGGTAGGGGTTGTCGAGCAGCGGCGAGGTGCGCCGGGCCTCGACCTCGACCTCCCAGACGCCGGGCTGCGGGTCGGCGTACGAGCGCACGTCCGGCTTGCAGCCGTTGCCGTCCAGGTAGTTGTTGTAGCAGTACGGGGTGCCGGTGTTGTCCGACGGGACGCCGTAGGGGTGGATGGCGACGAACCGGGTCTGGCTCCTGTCCTTCAGCCCGCCGATCGCGACCTCCAGCGACTTCGCGCCCTCGGGCACGGTCAGGAAGTAGGACCGGGTGCTGTTGCGCTGCACCGAGTCCGACGCCGAGAAGGCGTAGTGGACCGGGTCGGCGACTACGACCGTGGCGAGGACCTGCTTGTCGATGCCCTCGGTCCGCGGGTCGTCGACCTCCAGGATCGCGCTCTTGGTGCCCGCCGACGCCGGCGCCGCCTGGACCCTGACGGTCACCGGCTGGTTCAGCGGAAGCCGCACCACGTCGTCGCCGACGATCCGGAAGGTGTGGCCGGCGTTGTTCTCGAAGTGCAGCTCGTGCCGGACGGCCTGGTCCGGGCCGGAGGTGCGGGTGATCGTGAGGTCGTACGTCTTCTTCTGCCCGGCCTTCAGGCCGCCCTCGCGGTCGTACAGGCCGGTGCCGTAGCCCGGGGTCTTCAGGGCGCCGTCGATCGCGGTGTCGACCGGGGCCTTGACGGTGTAGTCGTGGGCGGAGGCGCCGTCCTTGACCGACTCCCACGCGTCCACGACGTTGATGAGGCCCGCACCCTCCTCGTAGGCCTGCACCCCCTTGATGTGGTCGGCGGTCGAGGTCAGTGCCGTGCGCAGCGCGGCGGGCGTCAGGTCGATGCCCTTCTGCTTCGCGGCCGACAGCAGCAGCGCGGAGGCGCCGGCGGCCTGCGGGGAGGCCATCGAGGTGCCCTGGAGCATGGAGTAGCCGGCCGGCAGCGCGTAGCCCGCCTCGGCGACCGGGGAGCCCGGCAGCCAGGTCTGGGTGGTGTTGATCGCGGCGCCGGGTGCGCTCAGGGTCGGGGTGAAGCCGCCGTCCTCACGCGGGCCGCGCGAGGAGAAGGGCATCATCGCGTACCTGGTCTCCACGGTGGAGCCGTAGTTGGCGGCCCAGGTCTGCCTGGAGATGGCCGCGCCGACCGAGATGACCTTGTCGGCCAGGCCGGGGTCGCCGATGGTGTTGGCGCCGGGGCCGGAGTTGCCGGCGGAGATCACCAGCTGGACGCCGTAGGTGTCGATGAGCCGGGTGTACAGCTCGGCGCGCGCGTTGTTGCCGTCGTTCAGCGCGGGCAGGCCGCCGATCGACATGTTGACGATGTCGACGCCCCGCTTGGTGACGAGGTCGATCATGCCCTCGGTGAGAGCGACGTTGGTGCAGCCGCCGGTCCAGGTGCAGGCCCGGGAGGAGACGAGCTCGGCGCCGGGGGCCGCGCCGTTCATCTTCCCGCCGAACAGGCCGTGGGCGGCGGTGATGCCGGCGACGTGGGTGCCGTGCTCGGACTCGATGACGCCGATGTTGACGTAGTCGGCCGTCGCGCCGGAGGAGTTGTAGACGACGTCCTTGCGGGTCTCGACCACGAACGGGACCCGTTCGGCGACGTCCGTCGACGGGTCGTCGGTACCGAAGTAGCCGACCTGGTAACCGTCCTTGTACGGCTTCATCGGCGTGTCGTCGGTGAAGTCCAGGTTGTCGTTCGTGTCGACGCGGACCGTGCCGGCGGCCGGGTCGTACAGCACGCCCCAGGCGTCGGTGGTGTCGCCGTCGCGGTTGAGGTCGCCCTTCTCGTCGCCGCCGGCGGTGGCGGACTCGTACATGTAGTTGAACTTGTACGAGCCTTCGGGCGCCGTGAACTTCTCGGTGCCCTGCGTGGCGGTGGTGAGGGAGAAGGACGGTCCGGAGACGGCGGTGGTCATCCGCCGCCAGGTGCCGTCGCCGTCGGTGACCGGGTCGGTCGCGGTCACCCAGTCGACGATCTTCCGCTCGCCGGTGGTGGTCTTCTGGAGTGCCGGGTGGCCCAGGTCGATGCCGGAGTCGAGGATGCCGATGGTGATGCCGCGGCCGTCGGCCTTCGGGTGGTCCGCGACGAAGTCGACGGCACCGGTCTCGAAGGACGGGTTGTACGGGTTCTCCGCCGGGGTCCTGCGGTCCGGGCCCGGGTAAGCGGTCCTGCCGGCCGGGGACTTGGCACCCTGGGGTGACGGGTCGTCGAGCGGGATCTCCTGCTTGAGGTCGATGGCCCGCACGGAGGACAGCTTCGCGGCGGCGGCGATGGCCGCGTCGGCCCGGCCCGTCGGGACGGTGGCGCGGACGTAGCCGAGCTTGTCGTCGGTACGGCCCACCAGGCCGCCCTCGACCGCGTCCAGCTCCCCGGCGACCTGCTCGGTCTTCCCGGGCGAGGTCGCGATCATCATGGTGACGGTCTTGTCGCCGTCGGCCTTGGCGTCGGCGAGCAGGCCGGCGTCGTCCGGGCCGAGCTTGTCGTCGGCGGACTTGACGCCGGGGCCGGCGGTGGCCGGGGCGGGTGGCGTGTCCGCGGCGAGGGCCAGCGGTACCGGTCCGGCCGCGGAGAGGGCGGCCACGACACCCACGGCTATGGCCATGCGGGTCAGGCGTCTCGGGCCGGGTATCGGATCACGCTCGGGCGTGTGGGTCATCGGCATCCCTCAGGTGAAGAAACGAGCGGACGAGAGCGCTCAGCTTCACGCAAGGGCCAGTGCTTTGGGGTCCGTTGACCGAACCGATATGAATATATGGGGAAAACCCGCGATGGGATGTGCGGCGATCTGCCCCGTGCCGCCCGGGATCTGCTCAGTTCTCCTTGGAACGGGCGTAATGCCGGGACGCCTTGGCCCGGTTGCCGCACGCGGCCATCGAGCACCAGCGCCGGGTGCCGTTGCGGGAGGTGTCGAAGAAGTACAGGACGCAGCCGGTGCCGGAGCAGGTGCGGATGCGCTCCGGGGCCCGGGTCAGCAGGTCGAGATAGCTTCGGGCGGCCAGCCAGGCCGGCCCCCAGGACGGATCGGCGAACTCGGGTTCCTCGGCGGGGCCCTCGGCGGTGAGCCGGGCCCGGATCCGGCCGTGTGCCAGGACGGCGTCCACGAGCGGCGCCGCCTGTCGCGGCGAACCGTCCACCGCGGCCTTGAGTGCCTCGCGCGCCTCGCGCAGGTGGTGGAGCACCTCCGCGCCGGCGGGGTGCGCCCCGGCCAGCCCGTTGCTCGCGAGCCACACCGCCGCCCCGTCGGTGCGGGCGAGCAGGTCCTGGGTGATGCCGTCCCGGTTCCAGCGGGTGTTGAGCAGGTCGAGCGCGAGGGGCTCACCGGTGAGCGGGCGGGGATCGCGGGCGGCGGTCATCGGGCACTCCTTGTCATCTAACCCCTCAAGCGTACGTGACCGGTTGACCCGCTCTGCTGCAACCACCTAATGTGGCCTACGACGGTTAGACGTCTCACCGTTGCCGAAGGGACAGACCATGACCCTGCGCTTAGGCCACACCGGCTTGAACGTCACCGATCTCGACCGCTCCCTCGCCTTCTACCGGGACGTGCTGGGCTTCGCCCTCCTCGGTGAGGGCAAGGAGGACGACCGGCGCTTCGCGTTCCTCGGGGAGGCCGGCGGACCGCCGCTCCTGACCCTGTGGCAGCAGGCGCGGGAATCCTACGACCGCGGCCGGGCCGGACTGCACCACCTCGCCCTCACCGCCGACTCGGTGGACCGGGTCCGGGAGTACGAGTCGGCGCTGAGGGCGGCCGGCGTGGAGTTCGCCCACGACGGCCTGGTCGCCCACCGCGAGGGCGCGGCCTCGGGCGGGATCTTCTTCCTCGACCCGGACGGCACCCGCCTGGAGATCTCCGTGCCGGACGGCGCCCAGGACGCCCCCGCCCCGCACGGCAACGCCCCGACCTGCGGTTTCTTCTAGACATGGGCGCCTATCACGCCGGCTCGCTCGCCGTGCAGAAGCTGGTGGGGGTGCGCGAGCGCGCCGACCACATGGGCCGCGCCTTCGGCCAGGACATCACCATGGCCGTCGCCGCCTTCCTGGGCCTGCAGCCCCTGCTGGTCGTCGGCGGGCCGGACCCGGTGACGGGCCGGGTGTGGACCTCGCCGGTCGCGGGCACTGCGGGATTCGTCCGGGCCACCGGGCCACGGCAGATCTCCGTCGCGGGAGGGCCACCCCCGACCGACCCTCTCGCGACGGCCCTGGCCACCCCCGGCACACCCGTCGGCAGCATCGTCCTCGACCCGCGCACCCGCCGCCGGCTGCGCCTCAACGGCCGGGCGCGGCCCACCGCGGCGGGCTTCGCCGTCGAGGCGGACCAGGTGTTCGGCAACTGCCCGCGGTACATCCAGCGCAGGGAGACCTACGAGCGCGTCGAGGGACGCACACCCGGCGCCTCCCGGCGGACCGGGCGACTGGAGCCGGCCGACATGGAGTTCGTCCGCGCCGCCGACACCTTCTTCGTGTCCACCGTGCACGGTGACGGCGCCGACGTCAGCCATCGCGGCGGCAACCCCGGTTTCGTCCGGGTCGCCTCACCGCAGGAGCTGCGCTGGCCGGACTACTCCGGCAACGCCATGTTCCTCACCCTCGGCAACCTCTACACCGACCCGCGCGCGGGCCTGCTCTTCCTCGACTGGGAGACGGGCAGCGCCCTCCAGCTCACCGGCGAGGCCCGCACCGAGTTCTCCGACGCCGGCGAACGGACCGTGTGCTTCACCGTCACGGAGGCGGTCCGCACCACGGCCGCCGTACCGCTGCGCTGGTCCGCACCGGAGTACTCACCGGCCAACCCGGACGACTGACAGCGAGGCCCCGTACGACGCCGCCCACCGCGAACCGCCGGGCAGGGGGGGCCGGTCACCGCGCCAAGGTGACCGGCCCCCGCACCGGCTCCTCCCGCCCGATCCACGAGGGCGAGGCCGTGGACGGCCGACTCCCCTCCGGTTCCGGCCCGATGACCCTCCCCTGCCCCGCGAGATGAACGGGGAGCGACCGGCCTCCGGCGGTCCGCGATCCACTCCATGACCACGCCCGGCACCCCGTGATCCACGTACGGTGATCGGCGTCACGCGTTGCCACCGCGTTCACGCGCAGGTCATCCCCGCCGCCAACGATCCATGGTGAGCGGGGCGTTCGCGTCCGTGACGGCCCGCGACCACTGCCGACGCGTTCGCACCCGGGGAGATCGCGCCATGTCGCGCACACGCTCTGTCGCCGCCTCCGCCGCGGGGGTCAACCGCCGTACCGTCCTCGCCGCCGCCGGAGCGGTCTCGCTCTGCGCGGGTGCGGGCTACGCCCTCCGCCCCACCGACAGCCAGGCCGCCACCGACGCCGCCGGGGCGGGCGCGGAAACGCCCGTCGCCCACTCCCGGCAGGCCGCCACCACCCCGCTCGCCCCCTTCACCAAGGGCACCACCGTCGCCTCCGTCGCCACCCCGCGGAACAGCTCCGGCTACCGCCGCCTCGGCGACGGACCCGGCTGGCAGCGGGTCGTGCGCACCGAACTGGCGGCATCCCGAGCCGGCCGCGCCGGCCGCCGTACGGCCCTCGCCGCGTTCGTGCAGTTCACCGACCTGCACCTGATGGACGTCCAGCACCCGCTGCGCCTGGAGTACCTGCGCTCCCACGACGTGCACGCCTGGCGCCCGCACGAGGCCCTCACCGTGCCCGGCGCCGTCTCCCTCGTGGAGCGGGTCAACGCGCTGCGGGGCGCCCCCGTCACCGGAGCCCCGCTGCACTTCGTGATGACCACCGGCGACAACACCGACAACAACGCCCACTCCGAACTGGAGTGGTTCATGAAGGTGATGAGCGGCGGCCGCATCACCCCCAACACCGGTGACCCGAGACACTACGAGGGCGTGCAGAACAGCGGCCTCCCGCTGTACTGGCAGCCCGGCTCCAGCACCCGCGACCACGACAAGGCGCTCGGTTTCCCCTACCTGAAGGGCTTCCTGGCCGCCGCGATCCGCGAGGTGCGAAGCCCCGGCCTCGACCTGCCCTGGTACTCCACCGCCGGCAACCACGACGCCCTCCCGCTCGGCTGTTACGGCTCCCACGGCGACCCCTACCTCACCGAGGCGGCCATCGGCGGCCGGAAGCTGCTGAGCGTCCCCGCCGCCGACGCCAGGAAGCTCCAGGACGCCGTCAAGAACGCCAAGGACCCCCGGGGCACCGGCTACCGCGACTTCCTCGAGGCCCACGCCCGCTCCATGCGCCCGGTCACGCCGGACGAGAAGCGGGCCCCGTACACCCGGGCGGACTACCTCAAGGCCCATCTGGACCCCGCCCACCAGGGCGCCGGCCCGGTCGGACACGGCTACTCCTCGGCCAACCTGGACGCGGGCACCCAGTACTACGCCTTCCGCGTCTCCGACGACGTCATCGGCATCAGCCTCGACACCACCGACGCCGGCGGCCACTACGAGGGCTCGGTCGGCACCGCCCAGCTGAAGTGGCTCGACAGGACGCTGAAGGAGCACAAGGACTCGTACGCCGTCGTCTTCAGCCACCACACCAGCACGACGATGACCAACACCCGCCCGGACCCGGCCCGCCCGGGGGAGAAGCGGCACGGCGGCGCCGAGGTGATCTCCGTGCTGTCCGCCCACACCAACGTGCTGGCCTGGGTGAACGGCCACATCCACAAGAACGTCGTCACCCCGCACCAGGCCTCCGGCGGCCGTTCCTTCTGGGAGGTCTCCACCGCCTCGCACGTCGACTTCCCGCAGCTCGCCCGGGTCATCGAACTGGCCGACAACAAGGACGGCACGATCTCCCTGTTCACCACCCTGATCGAGGCCGCCGCCCCGCACCGCACCGACTACGCCGACCTCTCCCAGACCGGCCTCGCAGCGCTCTACCGCGAGTTGTCCTACAACGCCCCCGGCGCCAACAAGGCCCTCGCGGGCCGCGCGGCCGACCGGAACACGGAGCTGTTGCTCCGAAAGGGCTGAGACTCACTCAACCGGCCCATCCCGCGCAACCCCCGCGCCCCGGCAGCGGTCCCTTCCCGCGACCACACCGGATCCACGCCCTGGGGAAAGACATGCGCGTACGCACGACTCTGGCGGGCACCGCCGCCCTGCTCCTCTCCGTGGCCCTCGCGGCCCCTGCCGTGGCGGCGGCGGGCCCCGCCGCCCCCGCCCGCCACGGCCACACCGCGACCCGTGCGGCCGTCGAGGCGACCGTCCGGGACGGCGTGCCCGGCGTGACCGCCACCGCGAACGACGCCCACGGCACCTGGTCGACGACCGCCGGCGTGGGCGACACCCGCACGGGCGCACCGCGTTCGGCCGCCGACCGCTACCGCGTCGGCAGCATCACCAAGACCTTCGTCGCCACCGTCCTGCTCCAGCTGGAGGCGGAGGGCCGGCTCTCCCTGGACGACAAGGTGGACGAGTGGCTGCCGGGCGTCGTCCGCGGCCACGGACATGACGGCCGCGCGATCACCGTCCGGCAGCTGCTCAACCACACCAGCGGCATCTACAGCTACACCGAGGACGAGGACTTCGCCCGCACCTACTTCCTCGCGGACGGCTTCCTGCGGCACCGCTACGACACCCTCACCCCGCAGGATCTGGTGGCGATGGCGATGCGGCACAGTCCGTACTTCGCGCCGGGCACGTCCTGGCACTACTCCAACACCAACTACGTCCTGGCCGGCATGGTGATCGCGAAGGTGACGGGCCACCCGTACGCCACGGAGATCCGCCACCGCATCCTCGGCCCCCTGCACCTGACGGCCACCTCCGTCCCCGGCACCAGGGTCACCGTCCCGCGGCCGAGCAGCCGGGCCTACGGCAAACTCGCCGCGACGGCGACGGGTCCGACGTACGACGTCACGGAGCTCAATCCGTCCCTCGCCTCCTCCGCAGGCGAGATGATCTCCGACTCCGCCGACCTGGACCGCTTCTACAGCGCCCTGCTGCGCGGGAAGCTCCTGCCGCCGCGGCAGCTGAAGGAGATGAAGACCACCGTGAAGACCGACGAGGTGCCCGGCGCCGGTTACGGCCTCGGCCTCCAGGAGACCGTGCTGGACTGCGGGGTGCACGTGTGGGGCCACGGCGGCGGCATCCACGGCTCCAAGTCCGCCGCGGTGACGACGGCGGACGGCCGGCACTCCCTGGCCCTGAACCTCAACGCGGACTGGACCGGGGACCCGGACGCGGTGGTGGCGGCGGAGTTCTGCTGACCGACGTCCCGGCCCCCTGACCCGCCCTCAGAAGGGGGCGGGTACCGTGGCACCGGCCCCGCCCCGGACGGCGGGGCCGTGCCGGCGCATCAGGGGGGATGCCCAGTGGCTGCACGGTCCGGTGCCGGAAGCGCGGGACGACGTGGCGCGGTCGTGACCGCCCTGCTCGGCGCGGTCGCCGTGCTGCTGCTCGGCGCGTGCGGCAAGCCGGCCGGCGTGCCCGCGCACCTGCCGTGGACCACGATGCAGCCCTCCTCGGTCACCGCGGTACGCGTCGGCGCCGACGACCGCACGCTCAGCGTCGACGTGCCGGTGCCCGGTGGCGCCGCGGCCTGTGTGCGGGACCTCAGGGCCGTGGTCACCGACCGGGTGAACGGCGCCGTGTGGGTGCAGGTCACCTTCTCCTCCCCGTCGGGCGACCGGAGTTCGGGGTGCACGCGGGAGAAGCGCGCCACCACCCGGGTGACGCTGCCGAAGCCGCTGGGAAAGCTGGACGTGATCGTCGACCACTACACGCACTTCACCCGCCACGGAGCCAGGCCCCCCGCGCTGCGTCTCTGCGGCGAGCTGGGCTGCGACCCGCCGAGGACCGGGTGCACCGCCGACTCCTACGACCAGGCGGTCCTCGCGGCGGACGTGCCGTACCACACCTACCGGGACTCCGAGCGGTGCGACGGGAAGTGGCTGGTGCTGGACCTCTCCTGGCGCACCGGGCCGGCGTGCGACGACACGTCGCGACCCGGCTGCTCGTCGCGGCTGGGCGACCGCTGGTTCTTCCGGGCCGAGAAGAGCGGATGGGTGCCGATCCTCGGCAGCGCGGCCGGGGGCTGCCGGGACGTGCGGCGCAGTGAGCCCGCGTTCCCGGCGGCCCTGTGCGCGTCGCTGGAGCCGCTCCCCGCCTCGTTGCGTCCGAGCCACCCGCCGGCGAGCGCACCGCCCCCCGTCTCGCCGTAGGGCCACCACGGTCCCGGCTACCGGGGCAGCACCACGACGTACGCGGCCGGATCGCGGTCCCCGGACGCCATGAGCGCCGTCCGCACCACCGCCGCCTGCTGCTCCGGACAGTCCCGGAGCTTCTTCGGCGTGGTGTGCACGACCGTGATCCCCAGCCGCTCCAGGTGCTCGCGCTTGCGGGCGTACTCCGGCCACAGCGCGTCGTCGTCCTCCCGGTCGCCCGGCCGGGGCGCGCGTGTGTCCAGTTCGACGGCGACCGCATGGTCCGGCCAGTAGGCGTCCAGGCCGCCCAGGTGCGGCCCGCCCGGCAGGCGCAGGTCGACGTTCCACACCGGGTCGGGCAGGCCGTACTCGCGGACCATCCGGTACAGGCGGTCCTCGGCGGCCGAGCGGCCCTCGGCCACCAGCGAGTCCACCGCGTCCCTCACCTGCGCCCGGCCCAGGAGTTTGGCCCGGGTGAGCTCCCGCACCACCGCCGCCGGTTCGCAGTGCCCCCCGCGCACCGCCTCGGTCAGCAGCCGTCGTACCGCCTCCGCGTCGGTCAGCTCCGCCACCGCGTCCGCCAGCGCCCGCGGCACCGGTGCCACCGGCAGGCCCGACACGGACTGCGGCACGGGCAGGACGGGGGTGCGCAGGACGCGGACGTAGCCCGTGGAACGCAGCCGGCGCAGCCGCGGGACCAGGACGTCCACCCGGTCCAGGGAGAGCGGCGCCGGGGTGCAGGAGAAGCCGTGCAGGGTGAGCGCCGCCAGGCCGGTGAGCACCGCCTCCGCGTACCGCGGCCGGTGCGGGGACTCGGACGTCGGCTGGAGGGGGACGCCCGGCGTCGCCGCGCGGGCCGTGTACAGCAGGGCCCCGTGCAGCCGTTCCTCGCCGGTCGGCGGGCCGGGGTGCAGCAGGACGACGTTCGGCAGCAGTTCCCGCCAGGGGCCGCCGGGACGGCACTGCTCGGTCTGCTCGGCCGGTGTCACGCCGTGCGCGCGGAGCTGAGCCGCCGTCAGGACCCGGCGGTGGACGTCGGAGAGGTGGCTCAGGGAGCGGGGGGAGAGCGGGGTGTCGTGCGTCATGGCGGGGGGATTCCCGCACCGGGTCCCTTCCCTAACCGCTGTTACACGGCCGTCGAAATATGCGGACAGGACGGGACTAAAGGTCAGGTGTTCGGGTGCCGAGTAGGGAAGGGAAACCCCTGGTCCGATCGGGTGCGGACCAGGGGTCACGGTGTTGTCTGACCGAATTTCGTAACGGTCACCCACCGGGCAGACTCAGGCCAAGGCTCAGTGGCCGGCCGCCGCCGCGTCGCACTCCTGTGCCCGCAGCGCCCGCGCCAGGTCGTCCCGCGCCTCCAGCACCAGCCGGCGCAGTGCCGGCGCCGCGTCCGCGTGCGCCCGAAGCCAGGCGTCCGCCGCCTCCAGCGTCTCCGGACGGTCCTGGTACGCCGGGAACAGACCCCGCACCACGTCCATGCCGATCTGGATCGACCGCTCCCGCCACACCCGCTCGATCGCCGCGAAGTACAGCTGCGCGTACGGCGCGGTCAGCTCCCGCTGCGACGGCCGGGCGAAGCCCGCGATCGTCGCCTCCACATGCGCGTTCGACAGCGCCTCGGACTCCACCACCTGGGCCCACGCCTGCGCCTTGACCGCCGCCGACGGACGGGCGGCCAGGCAGCGCACCTGGTGCCGCCTGCCGGACGCCGTGTCGTCCCGGGCCAGTTCCGCCGCCAGCTCGCGCTCGCCGGCCACCCCGTGCGCCGCCAGCGGCTCCAGGAACGCCCAGCGCAGCTCCTGGTCCAGCACCAGGCCGTCGATCCCGGTGGTGCCGTCCAGCAGCTCCGTCAGCAGGCCGAGGTCCCCCTCGGTGGCGGCCACGGACGCGAAGAACCGCGCCCACGCCAGCTGCTGCTCACTGCCCGGCCCGGCGGCCCGCAGCTCCCGCAGCGCACCCTCCGCCAGCAGCCGGCCGCCGGTCTCCCGCCACGCCGGCGCCGCGTAGTGCGCCAGCGCCGAGTCCGCCCAGGCGTGCAGCATCTGGAGCACACCGATGTCGGACTCGCGGCCCGCGAAGCGCAGCACCAGAGCGATGAAGTCCCGCGCCGGCAGCAGCCCGTCCCGGGTCAGGTTCCACAGCGCCGACCAGCACAGGGCGCGGGCGAGCGGGTCGGTGAGCGCGCCCAGCCGGGTACGCAGGGTCGCCAGCGAGGTCTCGTCGAAACGGATCTTGCAGTAGGTGAGGTCGTCGTCGTTGACCAGCACCAGCTCCGGCGCCTGCGCGCCCGCCAGCTCCGTGACGACCGTCCGCGGGCCCTCCACGTCCGTCTCGACGCGCGCGTACCGCTCCAGCGCGCCCTCCGGCGTGCCGCGGTACAGGCCCACCGCGACCCGGTGGGGACGCAGTTCGGGATGCGACTCGGCCGCCTCCTGCACCACCGCCAGCTCGGCGATCCGGCCGCCCTCGGTGTCCAGCAGCACCTGCGGGGTCAGCGCGTTCACCCCGGCCGTCTGGAGCCAGGACCGCGCCCAGCCCGACATGTCCCGGCCGCTGGTCTCGGCCAGCACCGACAGCAGGTCGCCCAGACGCGTGTTGCCGTACGCGTTGCGCTTGAAGTACCGCCGGGCACCCTCCAGGAACGCGTCCTGGCCGACGTACGCCACCAGCTGCTTGAGCACCGAGGCGCCCTTGGCGTAGGTGATGCCGTCGAAGTTCAGCTTGGCGTCCTGGAGGTCGCGGATGTCCGCCGTGACCGGATGCGTGGACGGCAGCTGGTCCGCCCGGTACGCCCAGGCCTTGCGGCGGTTGGCGAAGGTGACCCAGGCGTCACGGAAGCGGGTCGCGCCCACGTTCGCGAACGTGCCCATGAAGTCCGCGAAGGACTCCTTCAGCCACAGGTCGTCCCACCACACCATGGTGACGAGGTCGCCGAACCACATGTGCGCCATCTCGTGCAGGATGACGTTGGCCCGCGCCTCGTACGACGCCTGTGTCACCTTCCCGCGGAAGATGTACTCCTCCCGGAAGGTCACCAGGCCCGGGTTCTCCATCGCGCCGAGGTTGTACTCCGGCACGAACGCCTGGTCGTACTTGCCGAACGGGTACGGGAAGTCGAAGTGGTCGTGGAAGAAGTCCAGGCCCTGCTTGGTCACCAGGAAGACGTCGTCCGCGTCGAAGTGCGGTGCCAGCCCCTTGCGGCACATCGCGCCGAGCGCGATCTCCAGCTTCGTGCCGTCCTGGAGGGTGCGCGTGTAGGAGTCCGTCACATAGTGGTACGGGCCCGCCACCACACACGTGATGTACGTCGAGATCGGCTTGGTCTCCGCGAACCGCCACACTCCGTCGGCGAGTTCACCGGCGCCGTTGCTCCACACCGTCCAGCCCTCGGGCGCCCGCACCTCGAAGCGGTACGGCGCCTTCAGGTCCGGCTGCTCGAAGTTCGCGAACACCCGGCGGGCGTCGGCCGGCTCGTACTGGGTGTACAGGTAGACCTCGCCGTCCTCCGGGTCGACGAAGCGGTGCAGGCCCTCACCGGTGCGCGAGTAGGCGCAGCGGGCGTCCACCACCAGCTCGTTCTCCGCGGCCAGATCCTCCAGCAGGATCCGGGAGCCGTCGAAGACCTCGCCCGGGTCCAGGTCCCGGCCGTTGAGCACGACGGACGTCACGCCCGGGGCGATCAGATCGGCGAAACTCGACACGCCGGGCTCGGCGCAGCGGAAGCGGACGGTGGTCACCGAGCGGAACGTGCGCGGCTCGTCCCCGCCGGCACCGACGGCGGACCGGATGTCGAGGAACACCTCGTACCCGTCGACGGACAGCAGGGCGGCCCGCTCCCGGGCCTCGTCGCGGGACAGATTCTCACCGGGCACGGACAGCACTCCCTTGTGATCGCGTGAAGGTGGCGGAACAGGACCGATCCTGCCATGTGCTCCTGACGGCGGACAGCGGGGAATGCGACGCGCGGTGACCTCGTTGTCGAGGCAAACGACGTTCGCCCTGAGGAGCCTTCCGTGTCCGAGACCGCCACCCCGTCCGGCAAGACCCCCGTCGACTTCTGGTTCGACCCCCTGTGCCCGTGGGCCTGGATGACCTCCCGGTGGGTGCTCGAGGTGGAGAAGGTCCGCGACATCGAGGTCCGCTGGCACGTCATGAGCCTCGCCGTGCTCAACGAGGACAGGCTCGACGAGCTGCCCGAGGAGTACCGCGAACTGCTGGAGACCAAGGCGTGGCCGCCGGTGCGCGTGGTCACCGCGGCCTGGCAGAAGCACGGCGCGGACGTCCTCGGCCCGCTCTACACCGCGCTCGGCACCCGCATCCACAACAACGGCGAGGGCCCGACCCCGGAGGCGATCGCCGGCGCGCTCGCCGACGTCGGCCTGCCCGCCGAGCTGATCGACTACGCCGGCCAGGACGACTTCGAGTTCGACGCCGAACTGCGCGCCTCCCACAAGGAGGGCATCGAGAAGGTCGGCCAGGACGTCGGCACCCCGGTCATCGCGGTCCCCGGCCCCGACGGCGAGCAGATCGCCTTCTTCGGCCCGGTCGTCACCCCCGCCCCGCAGGGCGAGGAGGCGGCCCGCCTGTGGGACGGCACGCTCGCCGTGGCCTCGGTGCCGGGTTTCTACGAGATCAAGCGGACCCGCACCAAGGGCCCCGACTTCAGCAACCTGTGACGCCCGTGACGGGCCCGGTCCGCAGCCGGGCCCGTTCCCGCGCCCCGGCCAGCAGGTCGAGGTGCTCCGCGTACCCCCGCGCGTAGTACGCCGCCCGGTCCGGGTCCGGGTCGACCAGCCGGGTGGGCCGCGTCCACGCCCCGGCGTCCAGCGGCACGCCGTACCGTCCGGCCGCCGCCAGCACGGCGCCCCGCGCGCCGACCTCACCCTCCACCACCCTCAGCGGCCGGCCCAGCACGTCGGCCAGCAGCTGCGTCCAGGCCGGGCTGCGGGTGCCGCCACCGCACACCGCGAGCGTCCCGGTCAGACCCGCCGCCGCCAGACAGTGCCGGGCCGCGTAGCCGATGCCCTCACAGGTGGCCCGGACCAGGTCGGCGGGGCGCGTCCCCAGGGAGACACCGAGCAGTTCGGCCCGCAGCCCGGGCTCCACGAACGGCGCCCGCTCGCCGGAGGGCGCGAAGTACGGCAGCACGCGCACCCCGGCCGAGCCGGGCGGGGCCTCGGCGAGCAGGGCGTCCAGCTCCTGGTGCCGGGCACCCGTCGTGGCCAGCACCCAGTCCAGGGCCGCCGTGCCGACCATCGCGGGCATCGCACGCAGCCGGTGGCCCGGCCGGTCGGTGGAGATGTACAGGCCGGCCGGTTCGCCGCCGAGGTCCAGTCCGGTGGTGACGACCAGGCTCGCCAGACAGGTGCCGACGATCAGCAGCCCGTCGCCGGGCGCGGTGACGCCCGCGCCGAGCGCGCAGGCGGCCAGGTCGTACGGGCCGTTCGCCAGCGGCGTCCCGGCGGGCAGCCCCTCGCCGCCCGCCTCGCCGGCCGCGACCGGGTCGCCGATCTCCGGCAGCAGCCGCCGCCGGCGGGTCAGGCCGAGCAGCTCCAGCACCCCGTCGTCGTAGGACCGGGTGCGCGGGTCCAGGAACGGCATCGACGCGTCGGACACGTCCGTCACCGCCCGCCCGGCGCCGGTCAGCCGCTGGAAGACCATGTCCTTGCAGCACACGGCCGCCGCGGCCCGGTCCAGACAGGCCGGTTCGTGCCGGTCCAGCCAGGCCAGCAGCGGGCCGGGGCTGCCCGGGAACAGCGCGCCGCCGGTGCGCCGGAAGACGGCCTCGACGGTGCCGTCCGCCAGCCAGCGGTCCACCAGCTCGTGCGCCCGGCCGTCCATCCAGGAGATCGCCGGCCGCACCGGCCGGCCCGCCGCGTCCACCAGCCACACCCCGTCGCCCTGCCCGGTCAGCCCGGCCAGCTCCACGGGCTCCGGCACCCGCGCGGTCAGTGCCTCCAGCACGGCGGTGACGGCCGCGTACACCTCGCCCGCGTCCTGCTCCACCGCCCCGCCGCACAGGGCGAGCCCCACCGGGCGGGCCTCCACCGCCAGTGCGCGGCCGGAACGGTCGAAGGCCGCGGCCTTCACCAGGGACGTGCCCACATCGATCCCGACGAACATGACACCCCTCACCCCTCTTGTCGGTCCTCGTTGCCGGGCCCGTTCAGGTCAGGCAGTGCGCGAGCGGCTCCCCGCGCACCCAGCGGCCCACCTCGGCCGCCGCGATCCGCGCGGCCTTCTTGGCCACCGCCCGGCTCGCCCCGCCCAGATGCGGGGTGAGCACGACCCGGCCGGCGAGCGGACGCAGCCGCGAGTCCGGCGGGAGCGGTTCACGGGCGTAGGTGTCCAGGGCCGCCGCCGACAGCCGTCCCTCCCCGAGCGCGTCGCACAGCGCGTCCTCGTCCAGCAGCGGACCCCGGGCCGCGTTGACCACCACCGCGCCCGGCGGCAGCAGCGCCAGTTCGCGGGCGCCGATCAGACCGCGGGTCTCCTCGGTGAGCCGGGCGTGCAGGCTGATCACGGCCGAGCGGCGCAGCAGGTCGTCCAGGGACGGCAGCCGCAGCCCGTGCACCTCGCCGCGCACATACGGGTCGTACACCATCACCCGCGCCCCGAACGCGCACAGCACCCGGGCGACCCGGCTGCCGACCGCGCCGTAGCCGACCAGCCCGACGGGCAGGTCCTCCAGCTCCAGGCCGCTGTGCTCGTAGGTGTAGTACGTCGCGCCCGCCCAGCTTCCCTGCCGGGCCAGCAGGTCGTGGGCCTGCGGGATGCGGCGCAGGGCGGCGAGCAGCAGGCCGACGGTGAACTCGGCGGTCGCGGCGGCATTGCGGCCGGGCGCGAAGCACACCCGCACGCCGTGCCGCCGGGCCGCGTCCAGGTTGACGTTCACCGGCCCGCCCCGGCAGACCACGACCAGCCGCAGCGCCGGGCAGGCCGCCAGGACCCGTTCGGTGACCGGTCCCATCTGGGTGACCAGGACCTGCGCGCCGGCGAGCGCGCCGATCAGTTCCTCCTCGGCGTCGCTTGCCTCGCTCACCTCGGCGACCGGCCCGAACGGTTCCAGCGGCCAGCCGAGCGTCAGCTCCCGCGTCTCGACGTCGGTCTCCTCCGCCAGGGCCCGGGTGATCAGGGACGGCAGGACGAAGTGGTCGCCGGCGGCCACCACACGTACAGCACCGGAGGTCATCGCAGTGAGTCTCCCGTCTCGGCGTCGAAGACATGGACGAGCCCGGCCGCGACCCGGACCCGTTCGTCGTGGGCGAGGCGCACCCCGGGTCCGGTGAGGACCACCAGGTGCCGTTCCACCCCGGCGAGGGCGAGGGTGGCGATACCGGACTCCAGCAGGGGTTCGTGGGCGAGGACCCGGGCGGGGATGCCGTCGGCGCCGGTCAGGCCCAGATCCTCGGGGCGGATGCCGACCACCACCGGCCGGCCCGCCGGGACCGCCGCCGGCAGCGGGATCCGCACCCCCGCGGACAGCCGGGCGTGGCCGTCGGCGCCGGCGATGCCGGGCAGCAGGTTGATCGCGGGTTCGCCGACGAAGTCCGCCACGAACGTGGTGGCGGGGCGGTCGTAGATCTCGTACGGGGTGCCGAGCTGCTGGATGACGCCGTCCCGCATGACGGCGATCCGGTCGGCCAGGGACAGGGCCTCCTCCTGGTCGTGGGTGACGAGGATGGTGGTGTGGCCCAGGTCGCGCTGGATGCGCTTGAGTTCGCGGCGGGTGGTGTCGCGCTGGGCCGCGTCCAGGTGGGACAGCGGCTCGTCCAGCAGGAGGACGTCCGGTTCCCGGATCAGGGCGCGGGCCAGGGACACGCGCTGTTTCTGCCCGCTGGACAGGCCGGCCGGCCGGGCGTCGAGGACGTCGGTGAGACCGACCCGTTCGGCGATCCGGGCGACCCGGCGCCGCACGGCCTCCCGGTCGCTCCCGCGGCGGGCCCTGAGCCCGAACGCCAGGTTCTCCGCGACGGTGAGCGGCGGATACAGGGCGTAGTTCTCGAAGGCGACCCCGATGTTCCGCCGCTGTGCCGGCCGGTCCGCCACCGAGGCGCCGTCGATCAGGATGTCGCCGCCGGTCACCGGTTCCAGGCCCGCGATCATCCGCAGGGTCGTGGACTTCCCGCAGCCCGACGGGCCCAGCAGGCCCAGCAGTTCCCCGGAGTCCAGGCGCAGGTCGATGCCCCGGACCGCATCCACCGGCGGGCGGCCCCGCGGCCGGTAGGTCTTGCGCAGCTCACGTAACTCCAGCGCGGTCATCGCCCTCCCTCGTGCCGGTGGCGCACACTTCGTAGCGCACCTTGTGCTCGTCCAGGTCGCGCAGTGCCCCGGGGCCGGCGCCGTCGTCCACCAGCAGCAGGTCGAAGCGGGAGAGCGGGGCGACCCGGTGCAGGGCGACCCGGCCCAGCTTGGTGTGGTCGGCCAGCAGCAGGGTGCGGGCGGCGGAGTCGAGCATGGCCCGCTTCACGGAGACGATGTGCTGCTCCTGGTGGTAGGCGTGGCCGCCGTGCACACCGGAGGTGGACACGAACCCGACGTCGACGCGCAGCTGCCCGACCGCGTCCACGCAGGACACCCCGAGGAAGGACGAGTGCAGCCGGTCGTAGTCGCCGCCGAGCGCGACCAGGTGGATGCCCCGACGGCCCGCGAGCAGGTTGACGGCCTCCAGGAAGTTGGTGACGACGGTCAGCGGGGTGATCTCGCCGGACCGCAGCCGGCGGGCTATCTCCAGGGTGGTGGTGGAGTCGTCGAGCAGGATCGCCATGCCGGGCTCGATGTGCCTCAGGGCGTGCCCGGCGAGCGCGGCCTTCTGCGCGCGCATGGTCTTCAGCCGGTACTGCACGTTCGACTCGAACACCCCGGAGGGCTGCGCGGTCACTCCACCGCGGAACTTCCGTACGATGCCCTGCCGTTCCAGTTCGTCCAGGTCCCGGTGGATGGTCATCAGGCTCACCCCGAACCGTTCGGCCAGTTCGGCCGCGCTCGCCGAGCCCTCGGCGAGGACGCGTTCGGCCAGGGCGGCCTGCCGGGCCGCGGGTCCCTGCTGTGCACCGGTGCCGCTCATCTCTGCTCTGTCCGTCGTCCTGGGCGCTGTGGCCGGTCGGCCTCGAACACCAGCAGGTTCTCGGGCCGGACGGCCGGGCGGACCGGGTCGTCGGGACGCAGTCCGGCCGCCTCGCCCCGGTCCGCGACGAACGACAGCCGCTGGGCGCCGATCCGCACGGTCACCTCCACGGACCGGCCGAGCACCTCGGTGACGTACACGGTCCCGGCGATCCGGTGTCCGCCGCCGGTCAGCGACACGTCCCGGGGCCGCACACCGACCAGCACCGCGGTGCCGGCGGCGACCCGCACCGGCAGCGGCAGCGCGAGCGCCCCGTCCGCCGACCGGAAGTCCCCGGCTTCGGTGACCACCCCCGGCAGCAGGTTGATCCGGGGCCGGCCGAAGGCCCGGGCGACCTCGGTGTCGTACGGCCGGTACCAGATGTCCTCCCGGGTGCCGGTCTGTACGATCCGGCCGTCGCGGATGACCCCGATCCGGTCGCCGAGCGCGAGCGCCTCCACCCAGTCGTGGGTGACGTACAGGGTGGTGGTGCGCCGGACGGCGCCGATCGCCTTCAGCTCGGCCCGCATCCGCTGGCGCAGCTTGGCGTCCAGGTGGGACAGCGGCTCGTCGAGCAGGAACGCGCGGGCCGGGCGGACCAGCACCCGGCCGAGCGCGACCCGCTGCCGCTGCCCGTTGGACAGCTGCCCGGGGGAGCGGTCCAGCAGGCCGCTGATGCCGAGCAGTTCGGCTACGGCACCGACCCGGTCGCGGGCCTCGGCGGCGGGCAGCCGGTGGCGCGGGGAGCGCAGCGGCGAGACCAGGTTGTCGTACACGGACCGGTGCGGGTACAGGGCGTAGCTCTCGAAGCACATGGCCACGCCCCGGTCGTACGGCTCCACGTCCCGCATGTCCCGGCCGCCGATCTCCACCGTGCCGGCATCCGGCCGCTCCAGCCCGGCTACCGTCTTCAGCGTGGTCGTCTTGCCGGCTCCCGACGGCCCGAGCAGGCAGAAGAACTCGCCTTCCCGTACGTCGAGTCCGACCCCGTCCAGGGCGGTGGTCCGGCCGTACGCCTTGCGTACGTCCCGCAGCGTGATGCTCACGACTTGACCGCCCCGAACGACAGCCCGCGCACCAGGTAGCGCTGGATGGTCAGCGCCAGCAGCAGCGGCGGGACGACGGAGACGAGGGCGGCGGCGGCCGTGAGGTTGTAGCGGGGGCGGTCGCCGCCGAGGAAGGACAGCGCGCCCACGGTCACCGTCTGCGCCTCGCGGGAGGTGAGGATCAGCGGGAAGACGAAGTTGTTCCAGGCGAAGATGAACGCCAGCAGCGAGACGGCGGCGACGCCCGGCCTGACCAGCGGCAGGGCGACCCGGAGGAACGCCTGCCGGCGCGTGTACCCGTCGAGCAGGGCCGCCTGCTCCAGCTCCGGGGCCAGGTCGGCGAAGTACGACCGCATGATCCACACCACCAGTGGCAGGGTGACCAGTTGCAGCACCCACACCATGCCGACGTACGTGTCGAACAGGCCCAGCTTCTGGTACAGCACGAACAGCGGGACGATGACGGTGAGTTCGGGGGCGAAGCGGAACGACAGCAGCGTGAACATCAGGTTCTCCGAGCCTTTGAACCGCCAGCGCGCCGAGGCGTAGGCGGCCGGCAGTCCGACCACCAGCGACAGCGCGACCGCGCCCACCGACACCACCAGGCTGTTGACGAAGAACCGGGTGAACGGGATGCCCTCGCTGTCGCCCAGCACCGTCCGGTACGACTGAAGGGTCGGCGTGAAGGAGAAGTAGGTGCTGAACAGCTGGTCGGCCGGTTTCAGGGAGAGGATCACCATCCAGGCGACCGGGAACAGCGCGAAGAGGAAGTAGAGGATCAGGGCGGCGTCCGCGAGCCACCCCGGCAGGCGTCTCCTCACCCGGACACCTCCGCCGCCCCGCGCTGGATCCGCCCGAGGCGCCGCACCAGCACCATCGCCGCCAGGTACACCACGGCCCACAGCACGATCGTGTAGCTGATCCCGAACGAGTACCGCTGGAACCGGATCGCCTCCAGATAGGCCCGGATCTGGAGGACCATGGTGGAGTCCCCGGGGCCGCCCTCGGTGAGGGCGTAGATGATGTCGAAGACCTTCAGCGAGTCCATGAACCGGAAGATGACGGCGACCAGGACGTACGGCCACAGCATCGGCAGGGTCAGCCGCCGGAGCGTGTACCACCGGCCGGCCCCGTCCACGGCCGCCGCCTCGAACGGGGAGCCGGGCAGCGACCGCAGCCCCGCCAGCGCGAGGACCGCCACGAACGGGGTGTACACCCACACGTCCACGGCGATCGACGACAGCAGCGCGCCCGCCGGCGTGTCCGTCCACTGCACCCCGCCCAGACCGAACGGCCGCAGCAGGTGGTTGACCACCCCCACGGACGGCTGGAGCATCAGCTTCCAGATGATCGCCGCGATCACCGGCGCGATCATCAACGGCAGGATCAGGATCTTCTCCAGGACCCGGCCCACCGGCGAGGAGCGGTGCAGCAGCAGGGCGACGGCCACCCCGAGCACGGTCTCCGCACCGGCCGCGCCGACCGCGTACAGCACGGTCACCCCGGCCGAGTTCCAGAAGGCGTCCTGGGTGAGGAGCGTCCCGTAGTTGTGCAGCCGCACCAGGTCGGGCTGGGGCTCGGCCGCCGAGAAGTCGAACAGGGTGTAGTACAGGCCGAGCGCGAACGGGTAGAGGATCCCGCAGGTCAGCAGCAGCGCCGGCAGCACGAGCAGGTACGGACGCAGCGCCGGGCGCCGGCGCATCAGCCGACCTTCGCCTTCAGGTCGCCGGCCAGCCCGTCCAGCACGGACCGGGCGCCCTTCCCGCCGTAGATCTCCTGGAGGGCCGCCGCCCAGCTGGTGGTGGTGTCGAAGAACTGCGCCTGCGGGGTGAACTGGATCCGCGTCCGGCCGGCGACCGTCTCGAAGGTCTCCAGGAAGCCGGGAAGGTGCCGCATCCGGTCCTTGTAGGCGCCGTCCTGGCTGACCGACCTGCGCACGGGGTCGATGTGGTGCCCGGTGAGGGCGGCCTTGCGCAGGTGCTCCCTGCCCGTGGCCCACTGGAGGAACAGCCAGGCGGCGCTCTTGCGTCCGCTTCTGGCGTTCATGCCGAGCGACCAGACCCACATGTTGGTGGCGAGCGAGCCGTCCGGCCCCTTCGGCCCCGGGTGGAAGGCGATCTGCCCGGAGGCGGGGCTCGCGCCCTTCACGGCCTGGAAGTAGGCGGCCGTGTCGGCGTCGAACAGCATTCCGGCCTTCTGCGCCCCGAGATCGCTGGAGCACTGGTACCAGGTGTACGACGTCCAGGACGGTGGCCCGCCCCGCCGCACCATGTCCGCCCAGTCCTCGGTGAAGGCGACGGCCCGGGCGGAGTTCATGGCGGGCGTGAGCCTGCCGCCCTCGACGGTGAAGTCGCGCAGGCCGTTGCGGGCGTACATCGTCATGAACCCGGGGTGGATGGTGGCCCAGCTCCGTGACCCGCGCACCGCGATCCCGTACATCCCGTCGAACCCGGCACCGGCCGCCTTCCGCTTGATCACCCCGGCCAGTTCGCGCAAGTCCTCGAAGGTCTCGGCCGGTCTGAGCCCCAGCTTGCGGAACACCCCGGTGTGGTAGGCGACCACGTTGGTCTCCCAGCCCCACGGCAGCGCGTACTGCCCGCCCCGGCCGAGCGGCTCGCCCGCCCTCAGCGACCACTGGCCGGCCTCCAGCAGGCTGGGGAAGAAGTCCGCCCGGTCCCATTCGGCGGCGGTGGCGGAGGAGTTGCGCATCCAGGGGCCCAGGTCCTCCAGCCAGCCCGGCGGCCCGTACTGCCACACCATGTAGGCGCCGAGCATGAACACGTCGTAGGAGGCGCGCCCGCTGGACAGGTCGACGGTGAGCTTGTCGAAGTAGTTGTCCTCGGGGAAGACGTCGTACGTCACCTCGATGCCGGTCTTCTCGGTGAACGACTTCAGGTCGGCGATCAGGGCGTCGGTGTACGGGTGCTTGTTCAGCAGCGCCTTCACGGTGGTGCCCTTCTCCCGCCTCCAGTCGAAGGGCCCGGTGACGTCGTCCGCGGCCGAACCGCCGCCCTCGTCCCGCCGGTCGCCGCCGAACCCGGTGCCGCAGGCGGAGAGCAGCGGGGCGGCGGCGAGGGTGCCGGTGAGCGCGAGGAAGCGTCGGCGGTCGTGCACGTGCCTGTCCATCCGGGACCTCCGTCGGTGGGGCGGTGGGGTCGGGCGGTCAACCGTGCGAGTCGGCTCGACAACAGAGCGTGTAACGGGGACGGAAGACCGTCAATCCCTTGCGCACGGGGAAAACAGGGGGAAATCTCGGAGGAGCATGGGAAGTTCACACAGCCGGTCGCTAAGTGCGGGAGACGGGCATGGCGTTGGCGTGGCTCGGGATCGACCTCGGCACCCAGGGCGTACGGGCCCTGCTCGTGACCGCCGACGGCCAGGTGCTCGGCGCCGGGACGGCACCGCTCGTGCGGGGCCGCCGGGAGGGGGCACGGCACGAGCAGGATCCCGGGGAGTGGTGGGAGGCGGTCCGCACGGCCGCCCGGGCGGCGCTCGACGGGGTGCGGGCGCCGGTGGCCGGGGTCGCGGTGTGCGCCACGTCCGGGACCGTGCTGCTCACCGACGACGAGGGCCGCCCGCTGGGACCCGCGCTGATGTACGACGACCGGCGGGCCGCGGCCGAGGGCGCGCGGCTGCGGGCGGCGGGACTCGCGGTCCAGGACACCTGGGCGCTGCCCAAGGCCCGCTGGCTGGTCGCCCGGCACGGTCCCGGCCGGGTCGCGCACCAGCCGGACGTGATCACCGCCCGGCTGGTCGGGCACCGGGTGCCCAGCGACTCCAGCCACGCCCTGAAGACCGCCTACGACCTGCGGCGCGACGCCTGGCCGGATCTCACCGGCCTGCCCGCCGGCGCTCTCCCGCCCGTCGTGCCCCCCGGCACCCGGCTCGGCGAGGTCGGCCCGGCCGCCGCCGACGCCACCGGCATCCCCGCCGGCACGCCCGTCATCGCGGGCATGACCGACGGCTGCGCCGCCCAGATCGCCTCCGGGGCGCTGCGCCCGGGCGCGTGGAACTCGGTGCTGGGCACGACACTCGTGCTCAAGGGCGCGGCCGTGGAGCCCGTCTCCGACCCGGCCGGCGTGGTCTACAACCACCGTGGCCCGGACGGCACCTGGCTGCCCGGCGGCGCCTCCAGCGTCGGCGCGGGCATCCTCACCGCCCGCTTCCCGGGCGTCGACCCGGCCGCGCTGGACGCCCGCGCCGCCGCGTTCGAACCCTCGGGTGCCGTCGCCTACCCCCTCGTCTCGCCCGGCGAACGCTTCCCCTTCCACGCCCCGCACGCCACGTCGCTGCTCCTCGGCGACCCGGAGTCGGACGCCGACCTGTGGGCGGCCCTCCTCCAGGGGGTGGCCTTCGCCGAGCGCCTCTGCCTGGACTACCTCCACCACCTGGGCGCCCCCCTGGACGGCACGCTGACCCTGACCGGCGGTGCTGCCCGCAGCGCCTACTGGACCCAGCTGCGGGCCGACGTCCTGGGCCGCCCGGTGCGGGTGCCGGCCCGCACCGAACCGGCGCTGGGCATGGCGGCGCTGGCCGCGTACGGCACGGGGGCGGCGCCGACGCTCGCCGAGGTGGCGCAGGGCATGGTGCGGGCGGGTACGACGGTCGAGCCGCGGCCCGGCCGCACGGAGCGCTTCACCGAGCCGTACGCGCGGCTGGTGGCGGAGCTGGAGGCCCGGGGCTGGCTGCCGCGTCCGGTGGCCGACCACGCGCGGGCCCGGATGTAGGGACGGGGCGGCGGAGCGCCTGGGACGCCCGCGATACTGGCGGCCATGACCCCCACCACGCTTCTCCTCTCCCGTCACGGCGAGACCGTCTGGCACGCCCGGAACCGGTACGCCGGGGTCAGCGACGTGGCCCTCACCGACACCGGGCGTGCCCAGGCCGAGGCGCTGGGGCGGTGGGCCGCCGCGCACCCGGTGGACGCCGTGTGGACCTCGCCCCTGTCCCGGGCGATCGCCACCGCCGAGCCCGCCTGCCGGGCCCTCGGCGTCACCCCGCACCGCGATGCGGACCTCAGGGAGTGCGACTTCGGTGCGGTGGAGGGCCGCACGCTCGCGCAGTTCGAGGCCGAGCACCCGCCGGCGGCGGAGGCGTTCCGCCGGGACCCGGTGGCGCATCCGTTCCCCGGCGCCGAGGACCCCCGTGCGGCGGCGCGGCGCGGCACCGCCGCCCTGCGCCGCATCGCCGCCGCCCATCCCGGCGGGCGCGTCCTGGTCGTCGCGCACAACACCCTGCTGCGGCTGGTCCTGTGCTCCCTGCTGGGCATCCCCCTGGCCGAGTACCGCAGGGTGTTCCCGCGGCTGCGCAACGCGGCGGTGTCCGAGATCCGCTTCGACGGCGACCGGGCCGCGCTGCTCTCGCTGAACGTGCCCTGCGCCTGACGCGCACGACAGGAGGGCCCCCGCGAGTCACGTCCTCGCGGGGGCCCTCCCTTCATCCGCCTGCCGCCGTGAAGGGTGAGAAGACGATCACGAGGCAGGACGATCCGCGGCCGGTCAGGGCGCGAGCAGCAGCACGTCCGCGCGGGACCTGGCGGCCTCGTAGCGGCGCGCGACGTCCTGCCAGTTCACGACCTGCCACATGGCTTCGACGAAGTCGACCTTCTGGTTGCGGTACTGCAGGTAGAAGGCGTGCTCCCAGGCGTCGAAGACCAGGACCGGGACGGAGCCCTGGCCGACGTTGCCCTGGTGGTCGTAGACCTGCTCCACGATCAGGCGTCCGCCCAGCGGCTCGTAGGCGAGTACGCCCCAGCCCGAACCCTGGGTGGTGGCCGCGGCCTTGGACAGCTGCGTCCGGAACGCGGCGAAGGAACCGAACGACTCCTTGATGGCGTCGGCCAGTTCGCCCACGCCGTCGGCGGCCAGCGGCTCGCCGCCGCCGTCCTTCGGGCCGGTCATGTTCTGCCAGTAGACCGAGTGCAGGATGTGCCCGGACAGATGGAAGGCCAGGTTCTTCTCCAGGCCGTTGACCGCGCCCCACGACTCCTTCTCACGCGCCTCGGCGAGCTGCTCCAGGGTGTCGTTGGCGCCCTTCACGTAGGCCGCGTGGTGCTTGTCGTGGTGCAGCTCGATGATCTCGGGGCTGATCACGGGGGCCAGCGCGGAGTAGTCGTAGGGCAGCTCGGGCAGCGTGTAGACGGGCATGGGTGATCCCCTCCGGAATCTTATTGCAAGTCACTTGCAGGTACACGCTAGCAACAAGAACGTCCGGGCAACACAAAGGCCCCCACGTGTCGTCCGTGGGGGCCTTTCGCGCTAGGGGGCCGGCTCAGCGGCGGGCGCGCACCCGCTGCCACGCGTAGCCCGCCGCCGCCAGGACCAGCGTCATCGCGCCCGTCGAGTACAGCTGCACCCGGGTGTCCGGCTCCCGCGCCATCAGCACGAAGATCGCGGCCATGCCGGCCAGCGCGGCCCAGGTCAGCCACGGGAACGCCCACATGCGCACGACCAGCTTGTCCGGCGCCTCGCGCTCGATCCGGCGGCGCAGCAGCAGCTGCGAGACCGCGATGAAGATCCAGACGACCAGGATGACCGCGCCGATCATGTTCAGCAGCCAGCGGAAGATGTCGTCCGGACGCCAGTAGTTGAGCATCACGCAGACGAAACCGAGGACGCAGGAGGTGAGCACCGCGATCCGGGGGACCCCGCCGGACAGCCTCGCCAGCGCCTTCGGGCCCTGGCCGCGCCCGACCAGCGAGTAGGCGATGCGCGAGGAGCCGTAGATGTTGGCGTTCATCGCGGACAGCAGGGCGACCAGGACGACCACGTTCATCAGCTGGCCCGCGCCGGGGATGCCCAGGTGGTCGAGGGTGGCCACGTACGGGCCCTTCTCCACGACCTCCTTGGAGTCCCACGGGACGAGGGTGACGACGACCGCCATGGAACCGATGTAGAACAGGGCGATGCGCCACATCGCCGTGCGCACGGCGGACGCCACGCCCCGCACCGGGTCCTCCGACTCCGCCGCCGCGATGGTGACCGTCTCCAGACCGCCGTACGCGAAGACCGAGGCGAGCAGGCCGACCAGCAGGCCCTCGTTGCCGTGGGGCAGGAAGTCGGACAGATGCGAGACGCCGGGGGAGTCCGTGCCCGGCAGCACGCCCGCGACGGCCAGCACACCCAGGATCAGGAACAGGCTGATCGCGCCGACCTTCAGCGCGGCGAACCAGAACTCGAACTCGCCGAAGTTCTTCACGGCGGCCAGGTTCGCCCCGCAGAACACCACCATGAACAGCGCGACCCAGGCCCACTGCGGGGTGCCCGGCAGCCAGCCCTGCACGATGTGCGCGGCGCCGATGCCCTCCAGGCCGACGGCCGTGCAGAGCAGCACCCAGAACGACCAGCCCGCGGCGAAGCCCGCCCACGGGCCGATCGCCCGCTCGGCGTGCGCCGAGAAGGAACCCGAGGACGGGTACGCGGCCGACATCTCGCCGAGCATCCGCATCACCAGCATCACCAGGAGGCCGGAGAGGGTGTAGGCGATCACGATGGACGGGCCGGCCGCGGCGATCCCCGCCCCGGAACCGACGAACAGGCCGGCGCCGATGACCCCGCCGAGGGCGATCATCGACAGGTGGCGCTGTTTGAGGCCGTGGGAGAGGGAGCCGTCCGTTCGCTGGTCCGGCGGCTCTTGTGTGGTCGTGCTGCTGGGCATGGGCGCGGCTCTCCCGGTCAAGGAAGGACAAAAACCCCGCCAGTCTGGGCGGCCCGTCCGCTCACGCGAAGGGGCCGCCCACTATCCGGACATCCGCCGCACGCAGCGTGTGCGACCCGTCACGCAGCCACGGGTGTGTAGTGCGAGGCGTCGCCCTCGATCGAGTAGCTCTCCTTGCCCTCGACGCCGACCGGGATGTCGCCGGCGACGGTCACCCGGTGCAGACGGCGCGGCTGCCCGTCGTAGTTGTCGATGGCGTAGTGCTGGGTGATGCGGTTGTCGAAGAGGACCAGCTGCCGCTCCGACCAGCGCCAGCGCAGCACGTTCTCCGGGCGGGTGACGTACGCCTGGAACAGGTCCAGGATCTTCCGGGACTCGCCGGCCGACAGGCCGACGATCCGCTGCGCGAACCCGCCGACGAACAGACCGCGTTCACCGGTCAGGGGGTGGACGCGGACCACCGGATGGGCGGTGCGGTACTTGATGGAGGTGAACCGGGCGCGCTGGGCGGCCCGCTCCTCGTCGATCTCCTCCTGCGGCACCGCGTAGTCGTAGTCGTTGGTGTGCTCGGCCCACAGGGTGTCGGCGAAGCGGCGCAGCGGCTCGGGCAGGTCCCGGTAGGCGCCGGCCGCGTCGGCGATCAGGGTCTCGCCGCCGTACGGCGGGACGGTGATCGAGCGCAGGGTGCTTACCTGCGGCGGATTCAGCACGAAGGTGACGTCGGTGTGCCAGTGGTTGGCCCGGCCCCGCTCGCTGTCCACGGGCAGCACGTTCGGGGCGCCGTCGACGGCATCGACCGTCGGGTGGGCGGTGGTCAGGTCGCCGAAGTGGCGGGCGAAGGCCTGCTGGCCCGCGTCGTCCAGGTCTCCGGCGTCGAAGACGAGCGCCTTGTGGGCGTTCAGGGCCTCGCGGAGCGCGGCGACCTGTTCCTGGGCGAGCGGCCGGGTGACGTCGACGCCGGTGACCCGGGCGCCGATGCGCGCGGTGACCTTGGTGATCTCGAGGGACATGACGGGTCCTTTCAGACGAGCGCGGGAGCGGGGGAGGATGCGGGGGTCACGTACTGGTTGGCGGGGCGGGGCAGGCCGTAGCGCTCCCGCAGGGTCTGCCGGGGGCCGTACGAGGTGCGCAGCAGGCCCCGGGCGCGCAGGATCGGCACGACGTGCTCGACGAACGCCTCCAGCCCGGAGGGCAGCACGGCCGGCATGATGTTGAAGCCGTCGGCGGCGCCCTCGGTGAACCAGGTCCCGATCTGATCGGCGACCTGCTCGGGCGTCCCGGCGAAGGTGAGGTGCCCGCGCCCGCCGCCGAGCCGGCCGATCAGCTGCCGGACGGTGAGCCTTTCGCGCCGGGCCAGTTCCACGACGAGCGTGTAGCGGCTCTTGGCGCCCTCGACGGCCGACTCGGGCGGCAGGTCGGCCGGCAGCCGGGCGTCCAGCTCCAGCGTGCCGGGCTCCAGCTGG
Source organism: Streptomyces sp. NPDC014991 (assembly GCF_043080665.1). Classification (NCBI taxonomy): domain Bacteria; kingdom Bacillati; phylum Actinomycetota; class Actinomycetes; order Kitasatosporales; family Streptomycetaceae; genus Streptomyces; species Streptomyces sp. NPDC014991. Next base: position 737,356 of record NZ_JBIBVY010000001.1, on the reverse strand, counting down.
AGCAGGCTCTCCAGCCGGGCCACTCCGTGGTCGTACACGATGTGGTCCTCGAGGACCTGCTCGTTCGCCCGCGCCTCCGCCTGCGTCGACCCGAGGACGGGGACGATCCCCGGCAGCACCTTCAGCCGCTCCGGGTCGCGTCCGGCCCGTCGGGTGAGCGCCTTGAGGTCGCGGTAGAAGGCCTGCGCGTCGGAGAGGGTCTGCTGGGCGGTGAACACGGCCTCCGCGTACCGGGCGGCGAACGCCTTGCCGTCCTGGGAGGAGCCCGCCTGGACCAGCAGCGGGTAACCCTGCGGGCTGCGCGGGACGTTGAGGGCGCCGGCGACGCTGAAGAACGTCCCCCGGTGCAGGGGCGGGTGGATTCTGCTGTCGTCGCCCCAGACACCGGCCGCCTTGTCGGCGACGACCGCGTCGTCCTCCCAGCTGTCCCACAGCTTCAGGGCCACCTCGAGGAACTCGGCGGCACGGGCGTACCGCTCGGCGTGCGCGGGCTCGTGCTCCAGGCCGAAGTTGCGGGCGGCCTCCGCGCCGGCGGTGGTCACGATGTTCCAGCCGGCCCGGCCGCCGCTGATGATGTCCAGCGAGGCGAACCTGCGGGCCAGGTTGTAGGGGGAGTTGTACGAGGTGGAGGCGGTGGCGATCAGTCCGATGTGCTCGGTGGCCGTCGCCAGCGCGGTCAGCAGGGTGAGCGGTTCCAGCGCGCCGGCCGGCCGCTGGGCGAGGTTGCTCCACAGCTGGGGGCCGTCGGCGAGGAACAGGGAGTCGAACGTGCCGCGTTCGGCGATCCGCGCCAGGCCGACGTAGTGGTCGAGGTCGACGTGCGCGTACGGGTCGCTCTCCGGCAGCCGCCAGGACGCCTCGTGGTGACCGGTGTTCATCAGGAACGCGTTCAGGTGGAGCTGTCTCGTGGTCACTGGTGGTCCTCCGTGACACCCAGGGCGGCCAGCAGCCGCTCGCGGTACTCCCCCAGCACCGGCTCCCGGTAGGAGCGCGGGTGGGGACGGTCGATGGTCAGGTCGAGGCCGATCCGGCCCCCGTCCAGGACGAGGACCCGGTCGGCGAGCACGATCGCCTCGTCGACGTCGTGGGTGACGAGCAGCACGGAGGGCCGGTGGCGCTTCCACAGCTCGCGCAGCAGATGGTGCATCCGGATCCGGGTGAGCGCGTCCAGGGCGCCGAACGGCTCGTCCGCCAGCAGCAGTTCGGGCTCGCGGACCAGGGAGCGGGCGAGTGCGGCCCGCTGGGCCTCACCGCCGGACAGCTGGCCCGGCCAGGACCGCTCGCGGCCCTTCAGCCCGACCTCCGCCAGCGCCGCCCGGCCGCGTTCCCCGGCGTCCTTGCCGTCCAGGCCGAGCAGGACGTTGTCCAGCACCCGGCGCCAGGGCAGCAGCCGGGAGTCCTGGAACACCACCGAGACCCGCTCGGGCGCGGTGAGCTGCCCGCTGCCGGCCACCCCGTGGTCCAGGCCGGCCACCGCCCGCAGCAGGGTGGACTTGCCGGAGCCGCTGTGCCCGAGCAGGGCCGTGAACTGGCCGGCGGGCAGGTCGAGGTCGATGCCGTCGAGGACGGTACGGCCCTCGAACGACCGGGTCAGGCCCCTCAGCCGGACGGCGGGACGGGTCAGTTGCTCAGTGTGCGGCGCCACGACAGCACCCTCCGTTCGATCAGACGGACCACGCTGTCGGAGACGAGGCCGAAGACGCCGTAGATCAGCAGGCCGACCAGGATGACGTCGGTCTGGCCGTAGTTCTGCGCCTGGAACATCAGGTAGCCGAGCCCGTTGGTGGCGTTGATCTGCTCCAGCACCACCAGGCCCAGCCAGGAGCCGGTCACCCCGAGCCGGAGTCCCACGAAGAATCCGGGCAGCGCGCCGGGGACGACCACCTGGCGGACGAAGGCGAGCCGCGACAGACCCTGCACCTCGGCGAGTTCGACGAAGCGGCTGTCGATGCCGGACAGCGCGGCGTGCGTGTTCAAGTAGATCGGGACGTAGACGACGATCGCGATGATGGCGATCTTGAACGTCTCCCCGATGCCCAGCCAGAGGATGAACAGCGGAATCAGCCCGAGGGTGGGGATCGCCCGGTTGAGCTGCACGGTGCCGTCGATCAGCGCCTCCCCGGTCCGGCTGAGGCCGGCGGCGAGGGCGAGCAGCACCCCGGCGGTCAGCCCGATCACGAAGCCGTAGCCGGCCCGTTCCAGGGAGGTCAGCACATCGGTGGGCAGCGTGCCGTCGGTCCACAGACGGCCGGCCGTCCTCAGGACGGTCCAGGGTGCGGGGACGGCGCCCGGGTCGAGCTGCCCGGCGGCCGAGGCGCCGGCCCACAGCGCGAGCACCACCAGCGGTCCGGTCAGCCGGGCGGCGGGCAGCCGGCGGCCGGGGGAGAGGCGGCGGCGCCTGCGGACCTGGGGGAGTTCCCCGGCCGCTGTCGCCGGCGGCGCGGTCGTCGTCGTGGTCACCGTGGTCACCTCCGGTACTCCTCGGGTACGGCCTTGGCGGCGATGGACTCGAAGCGGTGGTCGAAGAGGGAGGACACGTCGAACTTCTTCACGAAGCCGCCCTCGGCGAGCAGGTCGGCGGTCTCCTGCTCCCACTTGACGGCCTCGTCCCAGCCGGCCGGGAAGAGTGGCTTGTTGGCGAGGGCGGTGATGGACCTGGCCTGGTCGAGGCTGAGGTTCTGCGTCTTGACGAAGAACTCCTCGTTCCACACGTCCGGGTGCTCGTACTGCCACACCTGGCCCCTGGCCCACTCGGGGATGTAGGCGGCGATCGCGGCGGCCTTCGCCGGGTCGTCCAGCACGGACTGCGGGGCCCAGAGCAGGTTGAGCAGGTCGACGACGTCGGTCTTGATGGCGTGGGCGCCCTTGCCGCCGTACTGCTTCAGGTACGCCGGCGCCTGGTTGTTGGCGAGCGGGGCGATGTCGACCTGGCCGGACTGGAGGGCGGTCAGGAACTGGTTGCTGGTCAGCGGGACCAGATGCACGTCGTCGTACTTCAGGCCCGCCTGTTTGAGCGCCCGCAGCAGGACGACCCCCTGGGCCTGTCCCTGGGAGAAGGCGAGCCGCTTGCCCCGGAAGTCCGCCACCGTGCGGATGTCGCTGCCCGGCCTGGTGGCGAAGAGGTAGTTGGGCTTGCGGGTGAGGTCGACCGCGACGATCTTCGCGTCGAAACCCTGGTAGTGCGCCTGGATCGGCGGGATCCCCGCGTTGTTGGCGAGGTCCAGGGACCTGGCGCGGAAGGCGTTGATCACGTCCGGGCCCGCACCGATGTTCACCCAGCTCGACACCGTGAACGGCAGCCGGGGCAGCTTCGCCAGCCGGAACTGCAACTGCTGCACGTTCTGGTACGAGGCGATCTTCAGGCTGGTGCCGGCCGGAACCCTGCGGGCGAGCGGCTTCGTGGCCGCGCCCTTGGTGGCGGCGGTGGCCTTGCCGTCGGCGCAGCCGCTGAGACCCGCCACGGCGGCGGACGCGCCGAGCAGGGAGGTGAGAAGGACACGACGGTGCATGGGAGCACTCCCTGGGAGGGGAAAAAGGAAAGGCAGGAGGAATTCCGGGAGGGGAAGCCGGAAGAAAAGAACTCACGCAACGGAAACACGCGCTTCATGCGCGGCAATGTGTCAGCAACAGAAGGTGCGACAGCTCGTCTGCGGGTCCATGACCAGGATGTTCCCGGTCATGGACTGCCTCTGTCAACATTCCGAGTTTCTGAATTAAATATCCTCAGGTGACGCACCCAGCGGATCCCGGAACAAAACGTCCAGCGCCACCGAACCGCCCGCCGTCGCCAGCACATGGTCCGGGAAACTCGTCGGCAGGACGTGCGCCGAACGTGCCGTTCCCACCGCCTCCCGCAACGCGTCGAGGCAGCCCTCGACGTGCATGACCCCGACCTCGGTCACCACGACCGTCTCCGGGTTCAGCACGTCGAGCAGCAGCCCGGCGCCCACCCGGTCGTCCGCGACCGCTCCACCAGCAGCCGCCGGGCCACCGCGTCCCCCGCCGTCGCCGCGGCCACCACGTGCATCGGATTGGCCGAGTCGGTCACCCCGGCCGCCCGCGCCCGCCGGCACAGCGTCCGCTCGCTCAGCTCCGCCTGGAGGCAGCCGGTACCGCCGCAGGCGCACGGCTCGGTGCCGCCCGGCACCGGCAGATGGCCGATCGCCCCGGCCGCCGAACGCGGCCCGTGGTGCACCTCGTCGTTGGTGGCGAACGCCGCGTCCACCACGTTGCCCACGAACAGGTGCAGCACGCTGCGGCTGCCCCGGGCCCGCCCGAGCAGCCGCTCCCCGTTCACCAACGCCCGCGCGTGACCGTCGACATGGACCGGCAGTCCGGTGCGGGCGCCGAGCAGCTCCCGCACCGGCACGTCCCGCCAGCCCAGCAGCTCGTGCTCGACCACGGTGCCCGTCTCCCGGTCCACCCAGCCGCCGACCGCCACCCCCACCGCCAGCGGGCGCCGGCCCGGCACCCCGGCGAGCAGCGCCGCGAGCCCCTCGGCGGCCCGCGCCAGCACCCGCCCGGGATCGGTGCGTTCGTGCTTCAGCTCCCGCCGGGCCACCACCCGGCCGCGCAGGTCGAGCAGGGCGACCGTGGTGTACGGCACGGCCACGTGCACCCCGGCGACCAGGAAACGGGCGTCGTCCAGGTCGACGGGGACGTGCGGCCGGCCGACCCCGCCCGAGCGGCGGGGCGCGGCCGACTCGCGGAGCAGGCCGAGACCGGTGAGCCGGGCGCAGTGCTCGGTCACCGACGCGGGCGACAGGCCGGTCAGCCGGGCGATGGTGCTGCGCGCCACCGGGCCGTGCTCCAGGACGGAGCGCAGCACGACACTGGCGCTGGTGCGCCGCCGGTCGCTGTCGGCGGCACGCGGAACGGGGGAGACAAGGGTGGATGCCGCGGTGCGGGGCATGGAGAACCGCCTCTGGAACGGGGCCGACACGTCACGGAGGACAGGGGCGTGCCGCGGCCCGCCCCTACCCGGGACGGCGACAGGTGGCCGTGCCCTGGCGTCGCAGGTCGACATAGCGACGCGAGGTGAGGTACCGGGCCTGGGCAACCATGCGTGCGAAGCTAGCAAAACGCCTTCGCGCTGCCCAGACTGCGACCGACGGGCGAGACGGACACCCCAAGAGCTTTTGGTGGGTCCCTACAGTCGCCCGCCAGGCCGTGCGAGTGAGCGGAGCGTCTCTGCCTCAGTGACCGGTATCACGCCCGCACAGGTGTCGGCGGCCTCCTTTGTGCGAAGCACACCAAGTCGCCGTTCCTCCCTTTGTCGAGCGCCGACGGTGATCGGCGCGCGGGCGCTGGGATAGCGTCGCGGTGTCCCGACATGTCCACACCACCTCGCGGAGTCCCCATGAGCACCGCCACCGCCACCGCCCGCCCCGGCGCAGTCCTCGCCGACCTGCTCCCCGCGTCCCGCGTCCGCGACGCGGCCCTCGTCCTCGGCGGTGCCGCGCTCACCGGCCTCGCGGCCCAGCTGTCGGTCCAGGTGCCCGGCTCCCCGGTGCCGGTGACGGGCCAGACCTTCGCCGCACTGCTCGTCGGCACCACGCTCGGCGCCCGCCGCGGCTTCCTCTCCCTCGCCCTGTACGCGCTCGCCGGAGTGGCCGGCGTGCCGTGGTTCGCGCAGGGTGCCTCCGGCGCGGGCATGGTCTCCTTCGGCTACGTCCTCGGCATGCTGCTGGCCTCCGCCCTGGTCGGCGCCCTGGCCCGCCGTGGCGCCGACCGCTCCCCGCTGCGCATGGCCGGCACGATGATCCTCGGCGAGGCCGTCATCTACGCGGTCGGCGTGCCGTACCTGGCCCTGGCCGCCCACATGTCCGCGTCCCAGGCGGTCGCGGCCGGCCTCACTCCCTTCCTGATCGGCGACGCCCTCAAGGCGGCCCTGGCGATGGGCGCGCTGCCGACGGCCTGGAAGCTCGCCGGCGAGCGCTGAGGCGCCCGGAACGCGGCAGGGCCGCACCACCCGACGGATGCCGGGGGGTGCGGCCCTGCCGCTCGTGGTGCCGGGTCAGCCGACGGACACCTTGTCGGCCGGCGCCTCGGCCGCCGCGGGCGCGCGGCGCGCGGCGAGCCGCTCCTTCACCAGGGCGATCACCAGCACCACCGCCGCGACCAGCAGCGACAGCAGCACGGTCTCGCGGCCGTCGTGCTCCGTGTCGAACAGCATGTAGACCAGGACGCCCACGATCAGCGTGGCCGTCGCCCAGGTCAGGTACGGGTACAGCCACATCCGCACGACGAGCTTCTCCGGCGCCTCCCGCTGGATGATCTTGCGCATCCGCAGCTGCGAGAAGCAGATGACCAGCCACACGAACAGGGCCACCGCGCCGGACGAGTTGACCAGGAAGAGGAAGATCTTGTCCGGGGACAGGTAGTTGAAGAAGACGGCGACGAAGCCGAACACGACCGAGGCGAGGATCGCCGTCATCGGCACGCCCCGGCCGTTGACCCGCGCGAACGCCTTCGGGGCGTCACCCCGCTCGCCGAGCGAGAAGGCCATCCGGGAGGCCGTGTAGAGGCCGGAGTTGAGACAGGACAGCACCGAGGTCAGCACGATGACGTTCATGATCTCGCCGGCGTGCGCGATGCCCAGCGAGTTCAGGGCGGCGACGTAGGAGCCGTCCTTCGCGATGGAGGCGTCGTCCCAGGGCAGCAGCGCGACCACGATGAGGATCGAGCCGAGGTAGAAGACGCCGATCCGCCAGATGATGCTGTTGGTCGACTTGGTGACCGCGCGCTGCGGGTCCTCGGACTCACCGGCCGCCAGGGTCGCGATCTCGCTGCCCATGAAGGAGAAGACGACCAGCAGGACGCCCGTGAGGATCGCGCCGGGGCCGTGTGGCAGGAAGCCGCCGTGCGAGGTGAGGTTGCCGAAGGAGGCCTTGTCGGCGTGGACGCCCGGCAGCACGCCGAACACGGCGAGCAGACCGATGACGATGAACGCGCCGATCGCCACGACCTTGATGCCGGCGAACCAGAACTCGAACTCGCCGTAGGAGCCGACGGAGACCAGGTTGGTCGCGGTCAGCACGGTCATCACGATGAGTGCCCAGCCCCACTGCGGGACGTTCGGCACCCAGCCTTCGAGGATCTTCGCGCCGGCGGTCGCCTCGACGGCGAGCACGACGACCCAGAAGAACCAGTACAGCCAGCCGATGGAGAACCCGGCCCAGCGGCCCAGCGCACGGTCGGCGTGCGCGGAGAACGAGCCGGAGGTCGGATTGGCGGCGGACATCTCTCCGAGCATGCGCATCACCAGCACGACGAGCGTGCCGACGAGGGCGTACGACAGGAGGATGCCGGGTCCCGCGGTGGCGATACCGGAACTGGAACCGACGAAGAGGCCGGCTCCGATGACGCCACCGATCGCGATCATCGTCAGATGGCGGTTCTTGAGTCCTGCTTGGAGGCCCGAACCAGGGGTCATGGACGGATTTCCTTTGCGCCAGGTGGAGCTGCCCGTACGAGCGGTGTACGAGTCGGTCCAGTGAATCTGAGGCCAACCAAATCGGGAACCTCTGAATCCGGATTGTTACTTGAGGTTTCCTTGAGGTTCTATGGTGCCCCTCACATCTCGCGGCCCCGCCCGGACGCCCCGGCACCCGGGGCTGCTGCCCTGGAACAGGCGTGTCACACTCGTGGCATGCGCGTGTACCTCGGCTCCGACCATGCGGGCTACGAACTCAAGAACCACCTCGTCGAGTGGCTGAAGGCCGCCGGGCACGAGCCCGTCGACTGCGGGCCCCACCTCTACGACGCACAGGACGACTACCCGCCGTTCTGCCTGCGTGCCGCGGAGAAGGCGGCGGCCGACCCGGACGCCCTCGGTGTCGTGATCGGCGGCTCCGGCAACGGCGAGCAGATCGCCGCCAACAAGGTCAAGGGTGTGCGCGCCGCGCTGGCCTGGAGCGAGGAGACGGCGGCCCTCGGCCGCCAGCACAACGACGCCAACGTGGTGGCCGTGGGCGCGCGCATGCACAGCACCGAGGAGGCGACCAGGTTCGTCGAGATCTTCCTCGCCACCCCGTTCTCCGGCGACGAGCGCCACATCCGCCGCATCGACATGCTGGCGGCGTACGAGACCACGGGCGACCTCCCGCCGATCCCCGCCCACCACCCGCAGCAGGACTGAGGGCTCCCCCGGGGAGCAGGCGGGAACCGCAGGAGGGGAAGGAACGGCGACCGTGCCAGAGGGGCACACGATCCACCGGCTGGCGCAGGACTACGCCGCCCGCTTCCTGGGCACGGCCCCGCGGGTCACCAGCCCCCAGGGCAAGTTCTCCGACGCCGCCGCCCTCCTGGACCGCACCGGGCTGACCGCCACCGAAGCCCACGGCAAGCACCTCTTCCTGGGCTTCCGGGACGCCGACTGGGTCCACATCCACCTCGGCCTCTTCGGAAAGGTCGGCTTCGGTGACGGTCCCGCGCCCCCGCCGGCGGACACCGTCCGCCTCCGGCTGGCGCACGACACGGCGTACGTCGACCTGCGCGGCCCCACCACCTGCTCCCTGATCACGGACGCCGAGAAGAGGGCCGTCCACGGCCGGCTCGGCCCCGACCCGCTCCGCGAGGGCGCCGACCCGGGCGCCGCGTACCGGCGGATCTCCCGCAGCCGCACGACGATCGCCGCGCTGCTCATGGACCAGAAGGTGGTCGCCGGCGTCGGCAACGTCTACCGCGCCGAGGTCCTCTTCCGGCACGGCATCGACCCCTACCGGGCCGGCCGGGACATCACCCCGGCCGAGTGGGACACCCTCTGGGCCGACCTGGCCGCGCTGATGCGCGAGGGGGTGCGGAACAACCGGATCGACACCGTCCGCCCGGAGCACACCCCCGGGGCGATGGGCCGCCCGCCCCGCGTGGACGACCACGGCGGTGAGGTGTACGTCTACCGCCGCGCCACCCTGCCCTGCCACGTCTGCGGCGCGGAGATCCGCACCGCCGGCCTCGCCGCCCGCAACCTCTTCTGGTGCCCCGGCTGCCAGCGACGGTGACCGGGCAGCCGGACCGGGCAGCCGTACGCCGGCCACGGGCCACCGCCGGGCCGAACGCGGCGCCGGTGACGTCAGAAACCGTGCGGCAGCCAGGGGGCCACCGCTGAGCCGAACGCCACCGACGCCTCCGCCAGCGCCCCCGGCCGCAGCTCCCGCACCCGCCCGGCCGCCGCCAGCGACAGCAGGCTCACCCCGCCGAGATAGGCCGCGCCCAGCTCCCGTACGGACAGGGAGAGATCAGCCGCGTCGGCCGTCCGCTCGCAGGCCGCGCCCTTCGCGTCGCCCGTCAGCCGCCAACGCCCCGTGTTCCACGGGCAGAAGGCGTCCTCCACCTCGAACACGACGTCCACCGGCGCCAGATAGGTGCGCGCCGACAGGGCCGGGCCCACGTCCACCAGCCGCACGTAGGCGTCGTCACCCAGCCGCGGCCTGCAGCGGCGGGTGTCGGAGACCAGGAACCGCCAGGCGTCGTCCACCGGCCGCGACCGCACCGACAGCGTCGTCATCAGGTCGATGCCGAACAGGAAACGCCACAACGCGGCCTCGGTCACGGGATCGAGCGCGGCCAGGGCCCTCAGGTGCACCGTGCCGTCGGCACCGCTCTCGCTCCAGCCGCTCCGGGTGTGGAAGCGGACGTAACCGCTGGTCCTGCCGTCCCGCTCGGCGACCACGCACCGCAGCGCCGACCCGCCCTCGCGCCCGCTCTCCGGGTCGAGCAGACCGGCCCGCTCCCAGCCGGGCCGCCGGACCAGCATGCCGGGCCGCCGCGGCACCAGGGCCGCGTACACGGCCTCGCAGGCGTCCAGGACTTCGGCCGGGTCCGCGTACCGCAGCCGCACCTCGTCGGCACCGGCGGGCACGGCCACCGTCACCCGGCTCGTGTCGATCTCCGCGCCGACCCGGAAGGTCGCCGCGCCGTATCCGAAACGGCCGTAGATGGCCGGCTCCGAAGCGGTCAGCACCGCCACCGGCTCGCCCAGCGCGCGGACGTCGTCCAGCTGGCGGCGCATCATCGAGGTCAGCACCCCGCGCCGGCGGTGGGTGGCCGCCACGCCCACCATCGTCACCCCGGCCGCCGCAACCGCGGCTCCGCCCGGCACGGTCATCCGGAAGCTGAACGCCCCCGCCGTGCCGACGACCTCGTCCCCGTCCCAGACGGCGAGCGAGCGGTCGAACTCGGTCACGGAGCGGTTCAGGGCCCGCTCCTCGGCCGGCGCCGGCCCCGAACCGAAGGACCGGTACAAGGCGTCGTACCACCGGTCCCACTCGTCCTCGCGCAGCACCCTCGGCCCTGTCCCGCGGTCAGTCCCCATGCGCCATGCCTATCAGGGCGTCAGGAGACGGGCCAGCGAATATCCTCCGGGCACACACCGGCACACGCCACGCGGCAGGACGGCGAAGCGGAGCCTCGCACGGGGGACAAGTGGGACCTCCCGTGCCAAGCGGCCGGTCCGCTGGATAGGGTCCCGGACTAATGGCAGCAGGACGAGCGCGGCGCGCGAAGGCCGAGACGTTCACGGCCCGGTGGAAGATGCAGTGGCACCGGGCCCGCGTCGGGCTGCGCAGAAGCGCCGTGGACTACTTCCGCGGCGACGGCTCCGACTGGATCGCCTTCGCCGGACTGCTGCTGACCGTCCCCCTCCTCGCGGCCGTCACCCTGGTCGACTCGGTGTGGTGCTCACCGGCCACCCTGGTGCTGCCCATCGTCGCGGGCGGCCTGCTGCTGCGCCCGGCCAGCCTGCTCGGCCTGTACGCGGCGGCGGCCACCGCCCTGATCGTGGAGTCGGTACGGCTCGGCCCGTACACCGAGGGACCCTCCCGGGTCACCCCCGGCATAGTCCTGGTGGTCGCCGCGTGCGGCTTCTTCGGACTGCTCACCGCGCAGTTCCGCAGCCGGGTCGGCGTGCCCTGGCGGCGCGGCGGCACCATGCTGTTCGACCTGCGCGAGCGGATCCGCGTGCAGAGCAAGCTGCCCGAGCTGCCGCGGGGCTGGCACCACGAGATGGCGCTGCGCCCGGCCGGCGGCCAGTCCTTCTCCGGCGACTTCGTCGTCGCGGCCCGCACGAACGGCGGCCGGACCCTGGAGGTCGTGCTCACGGACGTGTCCGGCAAGGGCATGGACGCCGGCTCGCGCGCCCTGCTGCTGTCCGGCGCCTTCGGCGGTCTCCTCGGCTCCCTGCCCCCGCACGCCTTCCTCCCGGCCGCCAACGGCTATCTCCTGCGCCAGGACTGGGAGGAGGGCTTCGCCACCTCCATCCACCTCGTCCTGGACCTGGACTCCGGGGACTACGAGCTGTACTCCGCCGGCCATCCGCCGGGGCTCCAGCTCAGCGCGGGCAGCGGACGCTGGGAGGAGAAGGTCGCCGAGGGACCCCTGCTCGGTGTGTACGACGGCGCCCAGTTCGACCCCGTCAAGGGCTCGCTGCGACCCGGAGACGTGCTGATGCTGTTCACGGACGGCCTGGTGGAGACCTCCGAACGGGACATCGTGGAGGGCATCGACCGGCTCACCGGCGAGGCCGACCGCTATGTCGCCGGCGGCTTCCACGGCGCCGCCTGGCACCTCATCGAGGCGGTCGCCAAGGACGTCAACGACGACCGGGCGCTGCTGCTGATCTGCCACGAGGCCTCGGCGAGCGCCCGCTGAGCCCCCGCCCCGGCACCGCCGCGTGCGGGCCCCGGGGGACACTGGGGCCATGACCCAGCTCACGCCGGCCGAGGTCGAGGCCCTCGCGCGCACCGCCCACCAGGGGCAGACCGACAAGGCGGGGCGGCCGTACGCCGAACACCTCGCGGCCGTCGCCGAGGGCGTACGCGCCCGCGGCGGCGACCCGGAACAGATCGCGGCGGCCTGGCTGCACGACGCCGTGGAGGACGACGCGCTGAGCGAGGAGTGGCTGGCGCACGCCGCGCTGTCCCCGCGGACCAAGGCGATCGTGCGCGCCCTCACCAGGCGGCCGGGAGAGCCGCCGGAGGCCTACGCCCGCCGCATCCTCACCACCCCGGGCGCGCGGCTGGTGAAGGAGGCCGACCTGGCGCACAACGCCGACCCGCGCCGCCTCGCGGCCCTCGACGGGCCGACCCGCGCACGGCTGACCGCGAAGTACGCCCGGATGCGCGCCCTTCTCGGCCCGGATCCCCGGCCGGAAGCCGGGGCCGGACCGGAAGCGGAACGCGAAACGGAGCCGCAAGCGGAGCGGTGAGCGGGCCCGGGGCGGAGCGGGGGAGAACCCGGTCAGACGCTGACCGTCTCGCGCTGGTTCTGCCGCTCGCGGGCCTGCGCCGCCGCGTCCTGCCGGAACGCCCACTCCAGCCTCGGCTCCATGGCGAAGCGGAACAGGCGCCGCACGGGCCGGGTGCACAGCACCGTGACGACGGCACCGGCGAGCAGGGTCACCGCGATCTCACCGAGCGGACGGTGCAGCCAGGGCTGCTCGAACCAGCCGCGGTAGTCGCCGAGCTTCACCAGGAAGCCGTGCAGCAGATAGCCGTACAGGGTGCCCGCGCCGAGCGCGGTGAACCACGTCGTCCGGCTCGGCACCCAGGCGAAGAAGCAGGCCGTCAGCACCAGCGAGCAGCCCATCAGCGCGAGTGTCATCACCGGGCCGCACCACCACGGGGCGCCGAGCTCCTGCGCGGCGTCACGGTGGTAGAACCAGGCGGTGTTCATCCGCGGCACCGCCCACCAGCCGACCGCCAGCGCCGCCGCGAACACCGGCACCGAGGCGATCCGCACCCCACGGCGGCGCACCAGGTGGAAGTGCTCCGGCTTCATGCACAGGCCGAGCACGAAGTAGGGCAGGAACTGGAGGACGCGCTGGAGGTCGAGGTCGTCACCGATGGCCGGGGAGACGGTGGCCAGCATGGCGAGGCCGAGGGCCACCGGCAGCGGCCAGCGCACCAGCTTCCAGATGGGAGTGGTCAGCCGCCAGACGAACAGGGCGACCAGGAACCAGGTGAGGTACCAGGGGTCGAGGAGGGTGATCTCCTCGTGGGAGCCGGTGACGAGGTTCTTGAAGAGCGGGTACGCCGACTCGAACAGGACGTACGGCACGACGACCCCGGTGATCAGCCGCTTCAGCCGGTCGGGGCGCATGTCGAAACCGCGCGAGAAGAAGCCGGAGATGATGATGAACGCCGGCATGTGGAAGGAGTACACGACGGTGTACACGGCCTCCAGGATGCGGCTGTCGCCCTTCAGCGGCTCCCAGGCGTGCCCCATCGCGACGAGCACGATGGCCAGGTACTTGGCGTTGTCGAAGAACGCGTCCCGCTGCCGGCCGGGTCTGTCCGTCCGTGTCCGCCGCTCCTGCGCGCTCACCGGGGTACGCGGGCCGGGCACTCCGTCCGCCGGCGGCTGTGCCGGGGGGAGTGGCCTGCGGTTCTGGCCGTGGGACGAGGCGGCGTCAAACATCTCAGGCACCCTAGCGTCGTCTGCGGCATTCCGTAAAACGCCCGCAGTCATTCCTGGTTATCGCCTCCGGGTACCCACAGATTCGCGGAACGTGCCACCCCTGTCCACGTGATGGCGCGCCGGGGGATGCCGGTTGTTGACCCGTGATGTCCCGATTCATGCCGACTAATTGGGGCATACGCGGCCCCGGCGTCCCCAATTCGAATTACCTGCGCACGGGATGTGTGGACACGGAAACGAAGTCGGTTAATTCCGCGGGGAGTCGCGCGCCCGGGCCGCTCGAATTGCCGTGCGCGACGTCGCCGGCGGCGGTCCGCCGTCCGACGTTCTGTCACACGCCGCATAAGGAGGCCGGGTTGGTGGCACGATGGTCCTGGCGGGGGTGCGTGGCCGTACCTCCGGGCCGGGAGAGCGGACCGACCGAGGATGGGATCAGTTGTGGCCATTTCACTGTCCGTGGTGCTGCTGTTGGCGATCATCCTCGTGGTGCTGATCCGAGGGGGGAACATCAAGGCCGGCCCCGCCGTCGTCGCGATCCTCTTCGGCTTCTTCCTGGCCTCGACCGGCATGGCGCCGTCCATCAGCCGGTTCCTGAACTCGATAGCGGAGTCGATCAACTCGATCAGATTCTGACCCGCCGGGCCCCGCGGAGTCGCCCGGACCGCGAAAGCGATCGGGAATCGAACCCCGGTTCGGAAGATCGCGTACGTGGGTGGACGCTGACCGGGCGGGAGGGTGACCTGCGCGCTCCGAGGGTGCTCGCCGCCGATCCCCGGCGCCGCCGCCGGCGGCCGATCGGTCGGGGCACGCGGGGCCGTGCCCGCCGGGGTCGTCCGTAGCCCCGAGCGGCAGCCAGGGCGCGGGGAAGGACGTCCAGTCGCCCATGGGTGCGATCTCAGGAGATCCTCGGGGGCCGGCACGGGTGCCGGCGAGCGCACCGCACCTGACCCGCCGTGTCCCTTCACGCCGGCCCCGAAGGGACACGCGGGGGACGTGAGGGGGCACGGCCCCGGAAAAAGGCGAAGGCCCAGGGAGAGGAAAGCGACCTCTCGCCCGGGCCTTCGGCGCACAGAGCGGGCGACGGGAATCGAACCCGCGTAGCTAGTTTGGAAGATCGCGTAACTGGATGGCGGCTGACCTGCCGAGACGCTGACCTGCGCTGTGCCGGGTGCGGTCGCTGCGGCTCCCCGTTGTTCCCCGTGCGGAACCGCTGGATCGGGCACGTGGAGGGCACGCGTGGTCCTGAGCTTCCTCTCCGGCCGGAGCCTGCGACGGCACGCAGTACTCACACTGTGTGGTGAACCATCGAGTTTGCGCACGCCGCGGACGCGAAGATGGGTACAGCTTGTTGTACTGGTTCGGTGGACGCAGCCCTAGCCACTTTGCTGGTCGGTATCGCCGGTGTCGGTGGGACCGTGACGTCGGGCTACCTGGCACAACGTGCCGCCCAACGTTCACTGGGCTTGGAGCACGAGCGACAGCACCATGAAAACATTCGCGACTGCTACATCGCCATCAATAGCAGAGCGCGCAGTTGCCGTTACGCGCTCGCCGAGTACGTCCAGGCCATGGCGACCAATACCTTGACAGACGAGATCCGCCAGAACGCCGCCACTGCGATGCACGCCCATCGCGCACAGTACGACGAGGCACAGATGGTGGTCTCGGACAGCGTCCTTGCCACAGCACGTAGCGTGAACTACAAGATCAATGTCCTCTATGGGATGCTGCGACGTATTGACTGCGGCGACCTCCGGGAAGGCGACACCATCCAGCAGGCCAAACGTCTACTGAAAGAGCTGTGGACCCCACTGCAGGCCATGCGGGAGGCCATGCGCCTCGACCTCGGCGTGAGCGAGCCGCACTAGGCATCCACTGCTGGCCCGAGCTCCCGTCTTACGAGCTGCACCTTCACCGCCAGCCTCATCCACCACCCACCTCAGCTCCCATCCCGTACGCCGTCGACCCACACACCGTGGAGCGGGCGTGGTTCATGGCGTCCAGGTGGAGCGCGCCACTGTACGAACGACCTGGACGCCATGGGCCGCGTCTGCTCGGCTCTGCCTGGGTCGACGGTGTGCGGGATGGGAGCACCCCGCGCACGCCACTACGGGCCCGCAGTCGGTGGCGGCGCCCCTTCCATCCCGGTGCCGGCCGATCCCCCGCCGGAGGCATCGCCTTGACCGCCGGCCGCCCTATGCGGGATCTACCCTCGGGCCGTTGCTTCGCTGCGGCCCCATGGGCCGACCCCGGCGCCGAAGGCGCAGAGGGGTCGAGCCCAAGGGGCCAGCCCGCGCCTTGCGCGGGCCCTTGATGAGGTAGAGAAACCTGTAACAACCCAGGTCACGCGTCGAAGTCGTACTCCAGGATGTACGAGGCGGCGTCGAGCGTCATCTCGTTGATCTCGACGGGGCGGCCCTCGTCCGCGAACGCGGTACGGCAGATGAGGATGACCGGCGTGCCCGAGGACATGCTCAACTGTGCCGCCTCATCCTTCGACGGCATGCGTGAGCGGATCTCCTCGCGGAAGTGCACTGGCTTGTAGCCGAGTTCGGCAAGCCTGGCGTACGTCCCGCCTGGTCCCGTGTCCTCCTGAGTGATGGCGGATCCGGCAACCACTGACGTGGGCAGATAGCTCGTCGCGAGCAGGACGGGCTTCCCCTCCAAGACGAAGCGCCGGCGCCTCACGCACACCGTCTCGTCGTCGGCCAGGTCCAGAACCGCGCTGATGCGGTCGGGCGCGGCCTCCTCGGACACGGCGACCTGGTCCACCTCGAGCGCGCGGTTCTCGATGTCCGCGGACCAGATGGAACGGCCGCTGCCCCACTGCTGCTGGGAAAGCCGCTGGATGCCTCTGCGCCGAAGGGGGCGGAACGCTCGGACGAACACGCCTGCACCCTTGCGGGCCTCGGCGACGCCTTCGTCTCGGAGCACGCTCAACGCTTGTCGGGCCGTCATGCGGGCCACGCCGTGCGCGGCCATCAGCTCGTTTTCTCCGGGGAGGCGATCACCGGGGCCGTACTCGCCCGACTGGATCGCCTCGCGCAGGGAGTCCGCGATCCGCTGGTACTTCGGCCGACGGTCGTCGTCGGTGTTGGCCATTCCGGAGCCCTCCTCTCTTCTCTAGACAGCCTAGGCCATGGGTATGGCGCTCGCCTCTGCGTGTTGCCGCGATCTTTCAGTCGCAACCTCTCTAGACATCCTGCTTGACATCTCTAGAGATCCGCAGCCAAAGTAGAGATGTCTAGAGAGGTTGCACCGGGCGGCCTCCTGAACGAGGGATGTGCTCATGCCGTCTTTCAAGATCGACACGTCGACCGCTGTGGTGTTCGTGGCGACCGCGCCGGCGCCGAAGCTGGCGAACGCCAAGACCGGTGAGCGGGCGATGGACCGGGAGACCGGTGCCGCGCTGTCGACGGTGGGCCTGCTGGTCTCGGACGAGGGAGAGGGGAACCTCTACCAGGTGACCATCCCGGAGACCGGTGTCCCGGAGGGTCTGGCGCCGGGGATGCCGGTGCGGGTGGTCGGCCTCAAGGCGCGGGATTGGGAGAACGAGTTCAACGGCCAGAAGCGGCACGGGATCTCGTTCCGCGCGGTCGCGATCACCCCGGTGGCCTGACCATGACCGACGTGTCCATGGTCCTGGAGACCGTTGGATCCCTTGCGGGGGCTGGCGGTCTGGGCTACGCGAGGGTCCGCGCGCCGCGCGTGTACTGGTCGCTGGTCGGGCTGCCGGTCACCTGGGGCCGGTTCACCTTCACCTACCGCTCCACGATGGACGTGTGCGGGCTGACGGTGCAGCCGTCGCGGATGCGGGCCTTCATTGCCCGGAACGTGGCCCGGCGCGAGGTGCTGCCGGTCCCGCCGAAGGTGCGCCGGGTCCGGGGCACGTCGACCGGGCTGCGGGTGACGCTGCGGCTTCCCGCCGGCCTGGAACCGGCCGACCTGATGGCCGCCTCGGAGCGGCTGCGGCATGCCTGGGGCGTGCACTCGGTGACCATCGCCGAGACCAAGCCGGGGTACGTCGAGCTGCGCATGACCGGCTACGACGTACTGCGTCGGGTCCGGCTTCCCCGCGGGGCTCGCCCTGAGGGTCTGGCGGTGCCGGTGGCGCTGCGGGAGGACGGCACGGCTTTCGTCCGGGACTACCGCAAGGTGCCCATGGCGCTGACGCTCGGCGCCAACAGCTCGGGCAAGTCCGTCTATCAGCGGAACCTGATCAAGGGCTTGGCGCGGTTGCCGGTGGCGCTGGTCGGGATCGACTGCAAGCGCGGGGTGGAACACTCCGCCTACGCGCCCCGGCTGTCGGCCCTGGTCACCACCCCGGACGACTCCGCCTCGCTGCTGGATGTGCTGTTGGGGGAGATGGAGTCCCGCTTCGACCTGCTGAGCGCGCACGGGGTCTCGGACATGTGGGACCTGCCCGAGCGCTTACGGCCGGTGCCCGTCGTCGTCCTGGTCGACGAGGTGGCCGAGCTGTTCCTGATCTCCTCGAAGAAGGACGAGGAGCGGCGGGAGCGGATCGTCACCGCGCTGATCCGGCTGGCGCAGATGGCCCGCGCGGTCGGGATCTACCTGGAGGTTTGCGGGCAACGCTTCGGCTCCGAACTGGGCAAGGGTGCCACCATGCTCCGCGCCCAGCTCACCGGCCGCGTCGTGCACCGCGTCAACGACAAGCAGACCGCCGAAATGGGCCTCGCCGACGTTGCCCCGGATGCTGTCGCGGCTGCCAGCCTCATCCCCGCCGAACGCCCCGGCACCGCTGTGGCGGCCGACTCCTCCGGTGGCTGGGCGAAGATCCGCACCCCCCACACGTCCCGCGATGAGGCGAAGGCGGCATGCCGGGACACCGCCCACCTCGTCCCAGACCTTCCCGCCCTGGACCGGTTCCGGCCGCACGTACCCGCCGAAACCCCGGCTTCCGGTCCGTCACTGGTCAAGCCGCGCCCGGTCACGGAGTAGGGGGGTCGCCGTGAATCGCTCGTTGCGCCCTGATGCCGTCCTCGTCCAGGCCGTGATCGCCGGTGCCCTGTCCTTCGCGCACCTGCATGACCTGGCTTCGGCGGCCGGGCAGTCCGGCTGGAAGGCGTGGGCCTATCCGGTCTCGGTCGACCTGTTGTTGGTCGCCGCCTGGCGTCGGCTGCGCGTCGGCCGGGACCAGTCCTCGTGGACCTGGTTCGCCATCGCCCTGGCGGCCTCGCTCGGCGCCAACGTCGCCACTGCCGGACTGCTCGATCTCCAGCAGGTGCCCGCTTGGCTGTGCATCCTCGTCGCCGGTTGGCCCGCCCTTGCCTTCCTCGGTGGCACCCTCCTCGTTCACGCCCCCGCCCCGGCCGCCGTGGAGCCGGAGCCGGACGAAGAACCGTCCGGCCCGGAAGTCGAGGTGCACCGCGTCGACACCCCCAACCCGGTGGCCCCGACCCCGGTCCCAGCGGCGGAACTGACCCTGGCGCCTGTGAAGCCTCCGGCCTCCGCCCCGGCCGTTCCGCCGGCACTGCTCGACCACGCCCGTTCAATCGCCGACGCACACCGCACCAGCACGGGCGAGCAGATCACCGCCGACGCGCTCACCGCCCGGCTCGGCCTGCCCGCCCAGACCTGCCAAGCAATCGCCGCACAACTCCAACTCACCTGACACCGGAAGGAGGTCAGCCAGTGCGCCCGAACCGCTTCTACGACGTGCTCCGCATAGGCCCGGTCAAGGTCGGCACCTACAACAACGGCCGAGGCCAGACCAAGCACACCGCCGCCTGCACCGCCCCCGGCTGCGGCTTCTCCACCGAACACCGCGACCGCTCCGCCGCCGAACTCGCCGCCCGCACCCACCGCTGCAACGCCTGACAGGAGGAAGACGCCGTGTTCACACCGAAGTACCCGCCCCAGGACACCGCCGCCGCCGCGGCACCGGCGGCCGCTCAAGTCCCTGCGGTTCAGGCCCCGGCCCCGGTCGTCCCCGCGCCGGTCTCCCAGCGGCCGGCCATCCAGCTCACCCCCGGCACCGCGCTCGCCCTCGTCGGCGGCGGCACCGCCGTGGTCCTCGTTGTCGGCGCCGTCCTCGTCTCGATGCTCCTCGCGGTCGCCATCACCGGCATGTCCGTCGCCGTGACCGCTGTCGTGCTCCGCTCCCTCCTCAACCAGCAGAAAGGCCACTGACATGGGCATCTTCCGCAAGCGACCCGAGATCGACCTCGACGAGCGAGACCAGCAGATCGAAGAAGGCAAGCGCCGTGGCGCACAGCTCAACCGGGAGATCTACGGGCGGCTGAAGGACGGGACCGCCACGAAGGAAGACAAGCGCATCTGGAACGCCGGACGTAAGCGCGCCGACCGCATCAAGTAACGCCCTCCGGGGCGGCTCTCTCGCCAAAGAACCGCCGCCCCGGACGGCTCCACCTCTTCCAGATCCACCGGACCCGAAAGGGATGCCTCATCATGCCCCAGCCCACCCGGACCACACGCGTCTGCCGCAGTTGCGACGGCTTCGCCACCGCTGCGATCACGACCGGTACCCGGCACCGTGACGGCACCCGCGTGACCCTCCGCGTGACCTGCCCGGCCTGCAAGGGCAGCGGTCACCAGCTGTCCGCCGTCGGTCTCATCGGCGCCCGGGGGTGACCGCGTGACCGATGCCGCCACGATGGCGGGCCTGGACCCGGCCACCCTCGCCGACGTGCTGAGGCTGGCCGGGTCCACCGGCTTCGACCGCATCCAAGAACAGATCCGCCGCACCGGCGGCTGCACGGACCCCATCCGCCTGCAGGGCACCACCGTCACCCGGGACGCGGCCACCGGACACGTCCTGCACTCCTACTCCACCGACACCGAACCCGGCGGCGTCCTCCGCTTGGCCTGCGGCAACCGGCGGGCCTCCCGCTGCCCGGCCTGCGCCTGGACCTACGCGGGCGACACCTACCACCTCATCCGCGCCGGCCTCGTCGGCGACCCCACCAAGGGCACCCCCGAGACCATCCGCGATCACCCCCGCGTGTTTGCCACCCTCACCGCGCCGTCGTTCGGCCCGGTCCACAACCGGCCCGGCAACCGGTCCTGTCGCTGCGGCACTCACCACCAGGAGGACGCACCCGAACTCGGCACACCGCTCGACCCCGAGTCGTACGACTACGCGGGCGCGGTGCTGTGGAACAACCACGCCTCCGACCTGTGGCGCTACTTCACGATCTACCTGCGCCGCGAGATCGCCAAGCGGGCCGGCCTCACCCAGAAAGCCGCGCGTGAGCAGTCCCGGGTCTCCTTCGGCAAGGTCGCCGAGTACCAGAAACGCGGAGCCGTCCACTTCCACGCCGTGATCCGCTTCGACGGCCCCGACGGACCCGACAGCCCCCCACCCGTCTGGGCCACCCTCGACCTGCTCACCGACTCCATCCAGGCCGCCGCCGCCCGCGTCGCCGTCGATGTGCCCCCGGCCGGGGACCAACCCGCCCGCACGCTGCGCTGGGGTACCCAGCTCGACGTCCAGCCGATCGGAGCCTTCGGCCAGGGCGAGGAGATCACCGAACAGGCCGTCGCCTCCTACGTCGCCAAATACGCCACCAAAGCCGCCGAGACCACCGGCACCGTAGACCGCCGCATCGGCAACAAAGAGGCACTGGCCCTCCTCGAGGTGCCCGAGCACCCGGCCCGGCTCATCGCCGCATGCCTCGACCTCCACCCGCTCTACCCGGACCGCAAGTTACGCGACTGGGCCCACATGCTCGGCTTCCGCGGCCACTTCTCCACCAAGTCACGCCGCTACTCCACCACCCTCGGCGCCCTGCGCCAGACCCGCGCCGACTACCGCGCTGCCCAGCAACGTGCCGCCCTCGGCCTGCCTGACCCCGACGTCGAGGAAGCAACCACGCTCACCCTCGCGCACTGGGCCTACGCCGGCCACGGCCACACCCCCGGTGAGTCCTGGCTCGCCGCCAACATCCGCCGGGAGATCGCACAGAACCGCGAGTTGGCCCGGGAGGCACTCGCAGACCTCGACCCGGAAGGGGAGTACGACCATGCATGAGCGGTACCTGAACGTGGACCAGGTCGCCGAACTGCTCGGCACGACCGTGCGGTTCCCCCGTCGGTTGATCGAGGAGCGGCGGATCACCTACGTGAAGGTGGGGCGGCACGTCCGCATCCCGGAGAGTGCCGTTCGGGCGTTCATCGCTGCGAACACCGTGGAGCCGCGCTGTGGTGTCGCCCGGGGGGCGGCTGCCTGATGGCTGGCAAGCGCCGACAGTTCGGCCGCGTTCGCAAGTTGCCCTCCGGTCGCTACCAGGCCCGGTACGTGGGCCCTGACGGCCTTGTGCGATCTGCTCCGGAGACGTTCCGTACCAAGCGTGACGCGGACGACTGGTTGGCCGACAAACAGTCCGAGATGCGCCGTGGGGACTGGCACGACCCAGATGCAGGGAAGGTCCTGTTCAGTGGCTACGCCGCTGCGTGGATCGAGGAACGAGAGTTGACCACGACCACCCGACAGCTCTACCGCTCGCTGCTGCGCCACCACCTGGAGCCGGCGTTCGGGAAGGTCGCGGTTGCGGAGATCTCGCCCCCGCTCGTCCGCCGGTGGCGAGCAGACAAGCTCAACGCGGGGACCGGACCCACGACGGTTGCCAAGGCGTACGCCCTGTTGCGCGCCGTCCTGGGGACCGCGGTGGCTGACCAGATGATCCGGCGCAACCCGTGCACGATCAAGGGAGCCAGCACGGTGCACACCCCGGAGCGGCCGACCGCCACCGTGCAGGAGGTCTACGACCTGGCCGACGCGATCGAGCCCCGCTACCGCGTTCTCGTGCTGATGGCCGGCTTCCTGGGGCTGCGCTGGGGCGAGCTGATCGGGCTGCACCGCCGGGACATCGACCTGGACGCCGGCGCCCTGCGCGTTCGCCGGGCGGTTGCCGAGCTGAACAACGGTGCGCGCGAGATCAAGGCACCCAAGAGCGCGGCAGGCAAGCGCACGGTGTCGATTCCGAACGTCATCGTGCCGGACATTCGTGACCACCTGGAGCGGTACGCAGAAGATGGCGCGGACGGCCGGGTCTTCGTGGGCGTCAAGGGAGCGACGCCGCGCCGGAACCACTTCAACCGGCTGTGGCACAAGGCCTGTGAGAAAGCCGGAATCAAGGGCCTGCACTTCCATGATCTTCGGCACACGGGCAACACCCTCGCCGCATCCACGGGAGCAAGCACGCGGGAGCTGATGGCGCGGATGGGCCATAGCACCGCCCGCGCCGCGCTGATCTATCAGCACGCGAGTGCCGAGCGCGATCGGCTGATCGCCGACGCGCTGAGTGGCCTGCTCGACAGGGGCCGGAAGCCGAAGGGGCACGCGGGGGGCACGGCGGACTGATCGGAGCTTTCTGAAGCGACAAGGGCCAGGTAGAGGAATGATCCTCTGACCTGGCCCTGAGTCGTACAGAGCGGGCGACGGGAATCGAACCCGCGTAGCTAGTTTGGAAGACTAGGGCTCTACCATTGAGCTACGCCCGCAGTGCCGCGCCGCAGGTCGGTGACCTCGGCACTGGAGGCATCGTAGCGGGTCGCCCGCCGCCGAGGCCAACGAGTTGCGCACCCCGGGGTGGCGTGCCCGCCGTACAGGAGAATACGGCCGCTCGGAACCGCCCGGGCATGTACCCTACGTGTCGCACCAGACGGGGTGTGGCGCAGCTTGGTAGCGCGTCCGCTTTGGGAGCGGAAGGCCGTGGGTTCAAATCCCGCCACCCCGACCACCGGCTCATGACGTCGTGATGCCCGCCTTTTGGGGGCGCTGACCGGCTGCGGTTACTATGCAAGCTGCGCGCCCGTGTGTCCCGGCCCACTCGGCCTACGAACTCCTCCGGGCGGCTAGATCCGCCGGGACCAGTCTGGCTCCGGCAGAAACCAAGAAGTCAGCCACAAGGAGACCGAACCGTGAAGAGCGCCGTGGAGACCCTGAACCCGACTCGGGTTCGGCTCACTGTCGAGGTGCCCTTCGAGGAGCTCAAGGACAGCCTCGACGCGGCGTACAAGAAGATCAACCAGCAGGTCACGGTGAAGGGCTTCCGTAAGGGCAAGATCCCGGCCCGCGTGATCGACCAGCGGTTCGGCCGCGGTGCGGTGCTGGAGGAGGCCGTCAACGACGCGCTGCCCAAGTTCTACACCGAGGCGGTCAACGACGCCGAGCTGAACCCGCTGGGCCAGCCCGAGGTCGACATCACCGAGCTGAAGGACGGCGAGACGCTGAACTTCACCGCCGAGGTCGACATCCGCCCGGCCCTGGAGATCCCGGACTACTCCGGTATCGAGGTCGAGGTCGACGCCGTCGAGGTCACCGACGAGGACGTCGAGAAGTCGGTCGAGCAGCTGCGCGAGCGCTTCGCCTCGACCTCCCCGGTCGAGCGTGCCGCCGAGGAGGGTGACGTCGTCACCATCGACCTGGAGGCCAAGGTCGACGGCGAGGTCCTCGAGGACGGCATCGCCAACGGCGTCTCCTACACCATCGGCTCCGGTGAGCTGCTGGAGGGTATCGACGACGCCGTGAAGGGCCTGGAGGCGGGCGGCGAGGCCACCTTCACCTCCGAGCTGAAGGGCGGCTCCGCCGCGGGCAAGGAGGCCGAGGTCACCGTCAAGGTCACCCAGGTCGCCGCCCGCGAGCTTCCCGAGCTGGACGACGAGTTCGCACAGCTCGCCTCGGAGTTCGACACCCTGGAGGAGCTGAGGGCCGACAGCCGTAAGCGCCTCGCCAACATGAAGCAGTTCGACCAGGCCACGCAGGCCCAGGAGCGCGTCCTGGAGAAGCTGCTGGAGCTGGTGGAGGTCCCGGTCCCCGAGAAGCTCCTCGAGGACGAGATCAACACCCGCAAGCACAACCTCGAGCACCACCAGCTCGGCCAGATGGGTCTGACCCTCGACAAGTACCTGGAGATCCAGGGCAAGACCGCCGAGGAGTTCGAGACCGAGACCCGCGAGGCCGCGGTCAAGGGCATCAAGACCCAGTTCGTCCTGGACGAGCTGGTCAAGAAGGAGCAGCTCAACGTCAACCAGGAGGAGCTCACCGAGCACCTCATGCGGCGCGCCGCGTCCTCCGGCATGTCCCCCGACCAGTTCGCCCAGGCCGTCGTCGAGGGCGGCCAGGTGCCGCTTCTGGTCGGCGAGGTCGCCCGCGGCAAGGCCCTGGCCGTCGTGGTCGAGTCCGCCACGGTGAAGGACACCAACGGCGAGGTCGTCGACCTGGACGACGAGGAGGAGACCGAGGAGGCGCCGGCCGAGGCCGGTACCACCGAGGCCGCCACCGAGGAGAAGGCCGACGAGAAGACCGACGAGAACACCGAGGGCTGAAGTCCGCGGCGCCTCTGACGCACGCACGACGGGCCCCGGGGACCTTCCCCGGGGCCCGTCGGCGTACCGGGACGGCCGCCCGGCCCGCGTGCCCCGGTGACGGCCACGCCACGCCCGGGAACCGCACCGGTGCCCGGGTGGAGCCTCTACGCCCCCGGCGAACACCCCCATCTCCGGGATTCCCCGGGGGGACCTGAGCGTTAGGGTCCATGAATACGGGGGCAGGGGAGTCTCCTGAAGCCCCCCGCCAAGCCTCCGGCAGGACGACGTGAGACGGCCCGGCGCCGTCGTAAGACGAGCAGGTGGATACGTGACGAATCTGATGCCCTCCGCCGCCGGCGAGCCTTCCTTCGGTGGTGGCCTCGGCGACCAGGTCTACAACCGGCTGCTCAACGAGCGGATCGTCTTCCTCGGCCAGCAGGTCGACGACGACATCGCCAACAAGATCACCGCACAGCTGCTGCTCCTGGCTGCCGACCCGGACAAGGACATCTACCTCTACATCAACAGCCCCGGTGGCTCGGTGACGGCCGGCATGGCTATCTACGACACCATGCAGTACATCCCGAACGACGTGGTCACGATCGCGATGGGCATGGCGGCCTCGATGGGCCAGTTCCTGCTCACCGGCGGCGCCGCGGGCAAGCGCTTCGCGCTGCCCCACGCCGACATCATGATGCACCAGGGCTCCGCGGGCCTCGGCGGTACGGTCTCCGACATCAAGATCCAGGCCGAGTACCTGCTGCGCACCAAGCGGCGCATGGCCGAGCTGACCGCGCGCCACTCGGGCCAGTCGGTCGAGGCGATCATCCGCGACGGCGACCGCGACCGCTGGTTCACCCCGGAAGAAGCCAAGGAGTACGGTCTCATCGACGAGATCATCACGCACGCCTCGGGTGTTCCGGGAGGCGGCGGCACCGGTGCCTGACCGGCTCGGCCACGCCACGCACCGCCTAGACCCCAGCCCCCAGAACGCCACCAGGACGGTGAACACCCCATGAGCAACTTCCCCGGCGCCGCCAACGGCATGTACGAAGGGCCCCGCCCCGACAACCGCTACGTCATCCCGCGTTTCGTCGAGCGCACCTCCCAGGGCATCCGCGAGTACGACCCGTACGCGAAGCTCTTCGAGGAGCGCGTGATCTTCCTGGGCGTCCAGATCGACGACGCCTCGGCCAACGACGTCATGGCACAGCTGCTGTGCCTGGAGTCGATGGACCCGGACCGGGACATCTCCATCTACATCAACAGCCCCGGCGGCGACATGACCGCCCTCACGGCGATCTACGACACGATGCAGTTCGTGAAGCCGGACATCCAGACGGTCTGCATGGGCCAGGCGGCCTCCGCCGCGGCCATCCTGCTCGCCGCCGGTACGCCCGGCAAGCGCATGGCGCTGCCGAACTCCCGCGTGCTGATCCACCAGCCCGCCGGCTCCACCGGCCGCGGCCAGCTCTCCGACCTGGAGATCATCGCCAACGAGTTCACCCGGATGCGTGAGCAGCTGGAGGACATGCTGGCCAAGCACACCAGCCGGCCGATCGAGAAGATCCGCGAGGACATCGAGCGCGACAAGATCCTCACGGCCGAGGAGGCGCTGGAGTACGGCCTCGTCGACCAGATCATCTCCACCCGCAAGCTGAACAACAGCGCCGTCCGCTGAGGCGGAACACGGCACTCTGAGCCCCTCTTGGCACGGTGCACGTCAAAGTGAACCCTGCCAAGGGGGGCCCGAACACCCGGCCCGGCAAGGTACCGTCGGGCATAAGGCAGCACCAGGAGTCGCTGGACTCGTAAGCGTCCAGGCGGCTCCCAGGCGAAGGGGAAGCACACCGTGGCACGCATCGGTGACGGCGGCGATCTGCTCAAGTGCTCGTTCTGCGGCAAGAGCCAGAAGCAGGTCAAGAAGCTCATCGCAGGGCCCGGTGTGTACATCTGCGACGAGTGCATCGATCTCTGTAACGAGATCATCGAGGAGGAACTCGCGGAGACCAGCGAGGTGCGCTGGGAGGAGCTGCCCAAGCCCCGCGAGATCTACGAGTTCCTCGAGGGCTACGTGGTCGGTCAGGAGGCCGCCAAGAAAGCCCTCTCCGTCGCGGTGTACAACCACTACAAGCGGGTCCAGGCGGGCGAGAACGGCGGCGGGAGCGGCCGGGACGACGCCATCGAGCTGGCGAAGTCCAACATCCTCCTGCTGGGCCCCACGGGCTCGGGCAAGACCCTCCTCGCGCAGACCCTGGCGCGCATGCTGAACGTCCCCTTCGCGATCGCCGACGCGACGGCGCTGACCGAGGCGGGCTACGTCGGCGAGGACGTCGAGAACATCCTGCTGAAGCTGATCCAGGCGGCGGACTACGACGTCAAGAAGGCCGAGACCGGGATCATCTACATCGACGAGATCGACAAGGTCGCCCGCAAGAGCGAGAACCCGTCGATCACCCGCGACGTGTCCGGCGAGGGCGTGCAGCAGGCCCTGCTGAAGATCCTGGAGGGCACCACGGCCTCCGTTCCGCCGCAGGGCGGCCGCAAGCATCCCCACCAGGAGTTCATCCAGATCGACACGACGAACGTCCTGTTCATCGTGGGCGGTGCCTTCGCGGGCCTGGAGAAGATCATCGAGTCCCGGGCCGGCGCCAAGGGCATCGGCTTCGGCGCGACGATCCTGTCCAAGCGCGAGCTGGAGGCCAAGGACGTCTTCGAGGACATCATGCCGGAGGACCTGGTCAAGTTCGGCATGATCCCCGAGTTCATCGGCCGCCTTCCCGTGATCACCAGCGTCCACAACCTGGACCGCGAGGCGCTCCTGAAGATCCTGGTGGAGCCCCGCAACGCGCTCGTCAAGCAGTACCAGCGACTCTTCGAACTCGACGGCGTGGAGCTGGACTTCGAGCGTGAGGCGCTGGAGGCCATCGCCGACCAGGCCATCCTCCGCCAGACCGGCGCCCGCGGGCTGCGCGCCATCATGGAGGAGGTCCTCCAGGGCGTGATGTACGAGGTCCCGTCCCGCAAGGACGTCGCCCGCGTCGTCATCACCGCCGACGTGGTCCTCTCCAACGTCAACCCGACCCTCATCCCGCGCGACGCCCGGGGCCGGGGTCCGGGGGAGCAGAAGACGGCGTGACCGCACCCGCGCGAAGGGGCCCCGGCCGACCGGCCGGGGCCCCTTCGCGTGTCCTGCGGCGGCGTCAGGCCTTGACGCGGACCTCGTTGCGGAACCGGGCCGCCAGCTCGGCGTCGGCCGCCGGGTCGCCGCTCCGGCCGGACGCGAGGGTGGCGATGTCCATCGGCATGACCATGCCGAGCGTGCTCTTGTCGCCCCAGATGCAGACGTCGAACGTCATCTCCTTGGGGCCCCCGGACGAGCTGCTGGGGTTCTGGCCCTTGATCTGCTGGCACTTGAGGACCGCCCCCTTCAGCGAGGCGGGCTTGTACTGCTTCGGCTCTCCCACCAGGCCGACGCCGTCGGCGCTGTCCTTGCTGCTTTCCTTCTTCATGTAGGCGAACATCGCGTCGACGGCCTTCTCGGGATCGTCGATCGAGCCGTACACCCCGCCGAACTTGATCTGCTTCTTGCTCAGCGGGTTGTCCGGGTCGCCGGACTCGTAGTCGGCGGTGACGTCCTTGGGGTCGTGCACACCCCACTTCTCGGCGTCCTCGAGGTCGCTCGCCGTCATGCTGTCCGACTGGCTCTTGGCCTTCTTGTACTCGCTCAGCACCGTCGGCGGAGTCGTCAGCTTGTGCGGACCGTCGTCCGCCACGCCGCTGTCGCCGCTGCTGCCGCCGAGCGCGAAGTACGCGCCCACCGCCACCGCGGCCACCACGGCCACCGCGCCGATGATCAGCCCCGTCTTCTTCTTCCCCCCGCCCGGCTGCGGCGCCTGCGGTATGCCGTACTGGGGGTGCTGGCCGTACGCGGCGGGCTGCTGCGGAGCGCCCTGCTGCGGGTGGCCGTAGCCCGGCTGCGAGGCCGGAGGGGCCTGCTGGGGGTAGCCGTAGCCCGGCTGCGGGGCCGGAGGGGTCTGCTGAGGGTAGCCGTAGCCGGGCTGCGGAGCCTGCGGCTGCTGGCCGTAGGGGCCCGGCTGGCCGTACGGCCCAGGCTGCCCCGGCTGGCCGTACGGGCCCGGCTGCTGGGGCTGCTGGCCGTACGGGCCCGGCTGGTCGTTGCTCATTGCTAGGTTCCCCTCCAGAAGCTTATGTGTTCACGACATCCTGGCCCAGGCCCGGAAAACCCAAGGCACCGGGGGCCGCACCGTTACAGAACAAACGCGTTTCGGGACGGCCCCGTGACACCCCTAAACTGAGCCCGTGACCGAGAACGCTCAGCAGCAGCCACCCGCGCCCGACTCCGAACTGCCGACCCAGTACGCGCCGGCCGATGTAGAGGGGCCGCTGTACGAGCGCTGGGTGGAGCGGGGTTACTTCGAGGCCGACGCGAAGAGCGAGAAGCCGCCGTACACCGTCGTCATCCCGCCGCCGAACGTCACGGGCAGCCTGCACCTCGGGCACGCCTTCGAGCACACCCTCATCGACGCCCTCACCCGCCGTAAGCGCATGCAGGGCTACGAGACGCTGTGGCAGCCCGGCATGGACCACGCCGGCATCGCCACACAGAACGTCGTCGAGCGGGAGCTGGGCAAGGAGGGCAAGTCCCGTCATGACCTCGGCCGGGAGGCGTTCGTCGAGCGCGTCTGGCAGTGGAAGGCCGAGTCCGGTGGCCAGATCAGTGGGCAGATGCGCCGCCTCGGTGACGGCGTCGCATGGTCCCGTGAGCGCTTCACCATGGACGAGGGCCTCTCCCAGGCCGTCCAGACCATCTTCAAGAAGCTCTACGACGACGAGCTGATCTACCGTGCCGAGCGCATCATCAACTGGTGTCCGCGCTGCCTGACGGCCATCTCGGACATCGAGGTGGAGTACCAGGACGACGACGGCGAGCTGGTCTCCATCACGTACGGCGAGGGTGACGAGACGCTCGTCGTCGCCACCACCCGCGCCGAGACGATGCTCGGTGACACGGCCGTCGCCGTCCACCCCGACGACGAGCGGTACCGGCACCTGGTCGGCAGGAGCATCAGGCTGCCGCTGACCGAGCGCTCCATCCCGGTCGTCGCCGACGCGCACGTCGACCCCGAGTTCGGCACGGGCGCCGTCAAGGTCACCCCTGCCCACGACCCGAACGACTTCGAGATCGGCCAGCGGCACGGCCTGCCGTCCATCGCCGTGATGGACGAGCACGCCGTCATCACCGCGCACGGGCCCTTCCAGGGCCTGGACCGGCTGGAGGCCCGTTCGGCCATCGTCGCCGCCCTGCGTGCCGAGGGCCGGATCGTCGCCGAGAAGCGGCCGTACGTCCACTCCGTCGGCCACTGCTCCCGCTGCAAGACCACCATCGAGCCGCGCCTGTCCATGCAGTGGTGGGTCAAGGTCGGTCCGCTCGCGAAGGCGGCGGGCGACGCCGTCCGGGACGGCCGCGTCAAGATCCATCCGCAGGAGATGGAGAAGCGGTACTTCGACTGGGTCGACAACCTCCACGACTGGTGCATCTCGCGCCAGCTGTGGTGGGGGCACCGGATCCCGGTCTGGTACGGCCCGGACGGCGAGGTCGTCTGCGTCGGCCCCGACGACGAGCCGCCCACCGGCGAGGGCTGGCACCAGGACACCGATGTCCTGGACACCTGGTTCTCCTCCGGCCTGTGGCCGTTCTCGACCCTCGGCTGGCCGGAACAGACCGAGTCGCTCGCGAAGTTCTACCCGAACTCCGTCCTGGTCACCGGCTACGACATCCTCTTCTTCTGGGTCGCCCGGATGATGATGTTCGGCCTGTACGCGATGGACGGCACCCCGCCGTTCCACACCATCGCCCTGCACGGCATGGTCCGCGACCAGTTCGGCAAGAAGATGTCGAAGTCCTTCGGCAACGCGGTCAACCCGCTGGACTGGATGGACAAGTACGGCTCCGACGCCCTGCGCTTCACGCTCGCCCGCGGCGCCAACCCCGGCGTCGACGTCCCGATCGGTGAGGACTGGGTCCAGGGATCCCGGAACTTCGCCAACAAGATCTGGAACGCCACCCGCTTCGCGCTGATGAACGGGGCGACGGTCCAGGGCCCGCTGCCGGAGCCGTCGGCGATGTCGGCGACGGATCGCTGGATCCTGTCCCGGCTGAACTCGGTGGTCGCCGAAGTCGACGCCCACTACGAGGACTTCCAGTTCGCGAAGCTCTCCGACGCCCTCTTCCACTTCGCCTGGGACGAGGTCTTCGACTGGTACGTCGAGCTGTCCAAGATCGTCTTCCAGGCGGGCGGCGAGCCGGCCGAGGTCAGCAAGCGCGTCCTGGGCGAGGTCCTGGACGTCACGCTCAGGCTCCTGCACCCGGTGGTCCCGTTCGTCACCGACACCCTCTGGACCACCCTCACCGGCGGCGAGTCGGTCGTGATCGCCGAGTGGCCCGCGGACTCGGGCTTCCGGGACCAGGCCGCCGAGCGCGAGATCGAGACCCTCCAGTCCGTCATCACCGAGGTCCGCCGCTTCCGCGCCGACCAGGGCCTCCAGCCCGGCCAGCGGGTCCCGGCCCGGCTGACGCTCGACGGTACGGCCCTCGCCCCGCACGAGGCCGCCATCCGCCAGCTGCTCCGCCTCCAGCCGGAGGGCGACGCCTTCACGGCCACGGCGACCCTCCCGGTCGCCGGCGCCGAGGTCGCCCTCGACCTCTCCGGCACGATCGACGTCGCCGCGGAGCGCAAGCGCCTCGCGAAGGACCTCGCCGCCGCCGAGAAGGAGAAGGCCCAGGCGAACGCCAAGCTCGGCAACGAGGCGTTCCTCGCCAAGGCCCCGGAGAACGTGGTGGACAAGATCCGCACCCGCCTCGCCAAGGCGGAGGAGGACATCACCCGCATCCGGTCCCAGCTGGACAGGCTGCCGGAGGCGTAGAGGCTCGTACGGTCACGAAGGCCCCGGTGCGCGTGGGACGAGGCGCCGGGGCCTTCGCCGACCTCACGGGCGCGGGGGACGGCGCGACCGGGCACCAGGGCCCGCCCGCACCCGGCCGGCGGACGAGCCACTCCGCACCGGCGCCACGAAGCCCCCGTCCGCTCCGTAGACTGGCACCGTGAGCGACCACCCCGGCACCAGTGACACCCCCGACCCCCTCGACGCCTTCGAGGAGCTGATCGCGGAAGAGACCGACCGTGACCCCGACCTCGCGGTGATCGAGGCCGGCAGCCGTACCCTGCGCACGCAGGGCGGCTCGGCGCAGGCCGACGTACCCGGGCGCCCGGAGGACCCGGAGGTCGCCAAGGCCCTGCGCGAGGTCGAGGCGGAGCTGGCCACCCGCTGGGGCGAGACCAAGCTGGAGCCCTCGGTCGCCAGGATCGCCGCGCTGATGGACCTGCTGGGCGAGCCGCAGCGGGCGTACCCCTCGATCCACATCACGGGCACCAACGGCAAGACCTCCACCGCCCGCATGATCGAGGCGCTGCTCGGCGCCTTCGAGCTGCGCACCGGCCGCTACACCAGCCCGCACGTGCAGTCGGTCACCGAGCGGATCAGCCTGGACGGCGCCCCGGTCTCCGCCGAGCGGTTCGTCGAGACGTACCAGGACATCAGGCCCTACGTGGAGATGGTCGACTCCGCGCAGGAGTACCGGCTGTCCTTCTTCGAGGTCCTGACCGGCATGGCGTACGCCGCCTTCGCCGACGCGCCCGTCGACGTCGCCGTGGTCGAGGTCGGCATGGGTGGCTCCTGGGACGCGACGAACGTGATCGACGGCGACGTCGCCGTCATCACCCCGATCGACCTGGACCACACCGACCGCCTCGGCGAGACGCCCGCGGAGATCGCCGTCGAGAAGAGCGGCATCGTCAAGCAGGGCGCGACCGTCATCCTGGCCCAGCAGCCGGTGGACGCGGCGCAGGTGCTGCTGAAGAAGGCCGTCGAGGTGGACGCCACGGTCGCCCGTGAGGGGCTGGAGTTCGGGATCGTCGCCCGGCAGGTCGCCGTGGGCGGCCAGCTGGTCACGCTGCGCGGCCTCGGCGGCGAGTACCCCGAGGTGTACCTCCCGCTGCACGGCGCCCACCAGGCGCACAACGCGTCCGTCGCGCTCGCCGCCGTCGAGGCGTTCTTCGGCGTCGGCGCGCAGCGCGCCGAGCCGCTGGACGTCGACACCGTGCGCAAGGCGTTCGCGGCGGTGTCCTCTCCGGGCCGGCTGGAGGTCGTACGGCGCTCCCCGACGGTCGTGCTGGACGCCGCGCACAACCCGGCGGGCGCCGAGGCCGCCGCGGAGGCGGTGCGTGAGGCGTTCGACTTCAGCCGGCTGATCGGGGTCGTCGGCGCGAGCGGCGACAAGAACGTGCGGGGGCTGCTGGAGGCCTTCGAGCCGATCTTCGCCGAGGTCGTCGTCACGCAGAACTCCAGCCACCGGGCCATGGACGCGGACGAGCTGGCCGCGATCGCCGTCGAGGTGTTCGGCGACGAGCGGGTCCAGGTCGAGCCGCGGCTGCCGGACGCCCTGGAGGCCGCGATCACGCTGGCCGAGGAGGAGGGCGAGTTCTCGGGCGGCGGTGTGCTGGTCACCGGTTCCGTCATCACGGTCGGCGAGGCCCGGCTGCTGCTGGGGAAGGGCTGAGGATCCCATGCGTACGCTCTGTGCATCGACGCTGATCGGCGAGTTCTTCGTCATCGGCTTCGCCGGGCTCGTCGCCATGAAGGACCCGGACCTGTCCATGACGACGGTGTGGCTGGTCAGCGGCATCGCCATGCTGCTGTGCGTGCTGCTGTGCGGCATGGTCACCCGGCCCGGCGGGGTGGCCCTCGGCTGGGCCCTCCAGATCGCCCTGATCGTCTCCGGTGTCTTCGTCCCGACCATGTATTTCATGGGCGCGGTCTTCGCGGGCCTGTGGTGGGCATCGGTGCACTTCGGGAGAAAGGTGGACGAGGCGAAGGCCCGTTTCGCGGCTGAGGCCGAGTCCGCCTCCTCCCCGGCTGACGCTGCGTGACGGGCGGGCGGACACGCCCTGTAACCTCGTCCCACCGCACCCGTCCGCCGCGTAAGGAGCCCTTCGTGAGCCAGCGCACCCTTGTCCTCCTCAAGCCCGACGCCGTCCGTCGAGGCCTGACCGGCGAGATCATCAGCCGTATCGAGCGCAAGGCCGGCTGGCAGATCACCGCGCTGGAGCTGCGCACCCTGGACCAGGACACGCTGGAGCAGCACTACGGCGAGCACAAGGGCAAGCCGTTCTACGAGCCGCTGGTGGAGTTCATGTCCTCCGGTCCGGTCGTCGCCCTGATCGTCGAGGGCGAGCGGGTCATCGAGGGCGTGCGGCAGCTGGCCGGCCCGACCGACCCGATCGCCGCCGCGCCCGGTTCGATCCGCGGTGACTTCGGCGTGATCGTCCGCGAGAACCTGATCCACGCCTCCGACTCCGAGGAGTCCGCCGAGCGCGAGGTGAAGATCTTCTTCCCGGGCCGCGCGTAACACCCGCGGGCCGGTACCGGCGATCGAGGGAACGAGCATCCCCGAACGCCCCTCTCCACAAGCGAGGGGGCACGCCATCTGGTGACAATGGCGGAGACCCTCGCGCAGTGTTCGTGCAGGCGCGTTTACGATGGAAGCCTTCACGTCACAGCACCCGCCTCGCCGTCCTGACATGCCCTCAAAAGCTCAGGAAGGCCAGATGAATCCGGATGGGGAACTCAATGTCGTTCATCGGCCGTGACATGGCTGTCGACCTCGGGACCGCCAACACGCTGGTGTACGTCAGGGGTCGCGGGATCGTACTGAACGAGCCGTCCGTCGTGGCGATCAACACCAACACGGGCGGGATCCTCGCGGTCGGTGCCGAAGCGAAGAAGATGATCGGCCGGACGCCGGGCAACATCGTGGCCGTCCGCCCGCTGAAGGACGGCGTCATCGCCGACTTCGAGATCACCGAGCGGATGCTCCGCTACTTCATCCTGAAGATCCACAAGCGGCGGTACCTGGCCCGGCCGCGGGTCGTCGTCTGTGTGCCCTCGGGCATCACGGGCGTCGAGCGCCGCGCGGTGATCGAGGCGTCGTCCCAGGCCGGCGCCCGCCAGGTGCACATCATCGAGGAGCCCATGGCCGCCGCCATCGGCTCGGGCCTGCCGGTCCACGAGGCCACCGGCAACATGGTGGTGGACATCGGCGGCGGCACCACGGAGGTCGCCGTCATCTCGCTCGGCGGCATCGTCACCGCCCAGTCCATCCGCGTTGCCGGTGACGAGCTGGACAACGCGATCATCCAGTACATCAAGAAGGAGTACAGCCTCCTGCTGGGTGAGCGGACGGCGGAACAGATCAAGATCACGATCGGTTCGGCGTACGACCTCGACGCCGACGAGCACACCGAGGTCCGCGGCCGGGACCTGGTGTCCGGGCTGCCGAAGACCGTCGTCATCTCGGCCGCCGAGGTCCGCAAGGCGATCGAGGAGCCGGTCAACGCGATCGTCGACGCGGTCAAGACGACCCTCGACAAGTGCCCGCCGGAGCTGTCCGGCGACATCATGGACCGGGGAATCGTCCTGACCGGCGGCGGCGCGCTGCTGCGCGGGCTGGACGAGCGGCTGCGGCGCGAGACCGGCATGCCGATCCACATCGCCGAGGACCCGCTGGACAGCGTGGCGCTCGGCTCCGGCAAGTGCGTCGAGGAGTTCGAGGCACTCCAGCAGGTCCTGGACGCCCAGCCGCGCAGATGACGCGACTTTTCCGGTCCGCCGTACGAGACGTTCTCCTCTCGTGCGGCGGATCGTTGACATAGAGGCATAAGCTCCCACGAATGGGCCTCCCGGGCCGACGCCGCGCCACGCGCGTTCTCCAGGAGCCCCCGCATTCCTACTTGAGGAAGGGCACGGCCGCCGCACGTGAGGGACACGAAAGAGAGCCGGCTGCTCCTGGTCCTGCTGGTCGCCATCGCGTTCGCGCTGATCACGGTGGACATCCGCGGGGGCCGCAACTCCCCGGTCGACGGCGCCCGGCAGGTCGCCGCCACGGTGTTCGGGCCGGTCGAGAACGGGCTGTCCTCCGCGGTCGACCCGGTCGGCAACGCCGTCTCCGCGATCCGGCACTCCGGCAGCCGGCACGACCGGCTCGCCGCGCTGGAGAAGGAGAACGCGGCCCTCAAGGCGAAGCTCGGCAGCGACGACCGCAACCGCAGCCGCCTGAGGCAGCTCGACAGCCTGCTGAAGACCGCCGGCGAGGGGGAGTACGGCGTCAAGGGCGCCCAGGTCATCGCCATAGGCTCGGCCCAGGGCTTCTCCTGGACCATCACCATCGACGCCGGCGCCGACGACGGCATCAAACGCGACATGACCGTCCTCAACGGCGACGGCCTGGTCGGCCGGGTCACCACCGTCGGGCCCAGCACCTCCACCGTGCTGCTCGCCAACGACCCCGACTTCACCGTCGGCACCCGCATGGAGGGCAACGACGAACTCGGCTTCGCCTCCGGGCAGGGCGACCGCCCGCTGCGCGTGGAACTGCTCAACGGCAAGGCGGAGGTGAAGAAGGGCGACCGGCTCGTCACCTTCGGCTCGCAGGCCGACAAGCCGTTCGTGCCGGGCGTCCCGGTCGGCGTCGTCTCCCGTGTCGACCCCTCCGGCGGCGGCCTCACCCGCACGCTCTACGTCACCCCGTACGTGAGCTTCACCAAGCTCGACGTCGTCGGTGTGGTCGTGTCGGCCCCGCGGAAGGACCCGCGGGACACCGTGCTCCCGGCCAAGTCCCAGCCCCACCCGACGCCGACGGTGACCGTCACGGTCACCCCGTCCGCCGGCGCTCCCACCGACGACCAGCAGCAGTAGGAGCTGAATCCCATGCGTTTCAACCGGATCCTGCTCTCCGGCGCACTGGTCGTCGTGGCCCTGGTGATCCAGGTGAGCGTCCTGGCCCGGCTGCACCTGCCGGGCGCCGTGCCCGACCTGTTGCTGCTCACCGTCCTCGGCCTGGCGATGGTGTACGGCCATGTCGGCGGCGCCCTCGTCGGTTTCGGTGCCGGCCTGCTCGCCGACCTGGCCCCGCCCGCCGACCACGCGGCGGGCCGCTACGCGCTCGTGCTCTGCGTCACCGGCTACGCCGCCGGGCTCATCAGGCCGGAGAACGGCCGGCTGAAGTCGGCGACCGGCCCGATGGCCGTCGTGGTCGCCGCCGCCGTCGGCTCCACCCTGCTGTACGCCGGGGTGGGCGCCCTGGTCGGCGACACCGCCGCCCGCCATGTCGGCCTGCCCGGGCTGCTGTTCTCGGCCGCCCTGTACGACCTGCTGCTCGCCCCGTTCGTGGTCCCCGGGGTGATGTGGCTGGCCCGCCGCGCCGACAACGACCCGCTCACCGAGACCGGCCCCGCGGCCATGGCCGGTGACATCTCCTCAGGCTGGCTGTCCTCCGGAACCGGGCTGCGCGTCGGCAGCCGGCGCGGCGGAGTCGGCGCCCTGAAGGCCAAGGCCCGCACGCGGTCCGCCCGGGTCGGCCGCATCAAGGGGGTCAAGCGGCTGTGACCGCCTCGAAGTTCACCCGAACGGGTCGGCTCGCGCGGAACGCGGGCGCACCGGCCGGCCGTTCATCATGCGTACACCCGCAGCCGGTTCGCACAGACGTGCCGCGCACCCGCGTGCCGCGCCCCGCGCCCGGGGCTCACACGTCCGCACACTCCGCACACGGAGAGGGGGAGACACCGCAGTGACCAACATCCCCGAGACCGGCCGGACCCCACGAATCCAGATCCGGCTCGTCGTGATCCAGATCCTCGTCCTCTCCCTCCTCGGCACGCTCGGTGGCCGGCTGTGGTACCTCCAGATCCGGGAGGGCGCGGCGTACCAGAAGGAGGCCTCCGGCAACCACGTCCAGCAGGTCGTCGACCCGGCTGTGCGCGGCGACATCCTGGACGCCCGGGGCGTGCCCCTCGCCGACAACGAGACCCGCCTGGTCGTCTCCGCCTCCCGCACCGACCTGCTGAAGCAGAAGGACGACGGCAAGGCCGTCCTCACCAAGCTGGCCGGCGTCCTCGGCATCACGCCCGCGGAGGTCATGCAGAAGGTCCGGCTGTGCGACGCCAAGACCCCGCAGCCCTGCTGGAACGGCTCGCCCTACCAGCCGATCCCCATCACGGACGAGGCCACCGCCAAACAGGCCCTCCAGATCCGCGAGCGCTCCGAGGACTTCCCCGGCATCACCGCCGAGCCCGAGGCCGTCCGCCGCTACCCGGCGCCCGGTAAGTCCAACAGCGCGCAGGTCCTCGGCTATCTCTCGCCCGTCACCGACTCCGAGATCCAGCAGGCCCAGCACACCGACTCACCCTACCTGCGCTCCGACATGGTCGGCCGCTCCGGCCTGGAGCGCCAGTACGACAAGGTGCTGCGCGGCAAGGCCGGCGTCACCCGCTACGAGGTCGACAATCTCGGCCGGGTCATCGGCAAGGCCAAGTCGGACGCGGCCGAGTCAGGTTCGAACCTGGTCACCAGCATCGACTCCCGGGTCCAGCGGGTCGCGGAGTACGAACTCGACAAGGCGATGAAGGTCGCCCGCCAGCAGTACGACAAGATCACCGGCGAGAACTACAAGGCCGACTCCGGTGCCGTCGTGGTGATGGAGGCCAAGACCGGCCGGATCGTCGCGATGGCCTCCGCGCCGACGTACGACCCGAACGTGTGGGTCGGCGGCATCTCCGGGAAGGACTACAAGGCCCTCACCGGCAAGGACTCGGACTACCCCCTGCTCAACAGGGCCATACAGGGCCAGGCCGCCCCCGGCTCGACCTTCAAGGTGGTCTCCACGGCCGCCGCGGTCGAGGCCGGCTACGCGTTCGACGGCCGCTACCCCTGCACCAGCTCCTACTCGGTGGGCGGCCAGGTCTTCAAGAACTTCGAGGGCGAGAACTTCGGGCCGATCTCCCTCGGCCGCGCCCTGGAGGTCTCCTGCGACACCGTCTTCTACGGCCTCGCCGACCGGGAGTGGAAGCGCGACGGCGGCATCAACCCCGAGAAGGGCCGGCCGAAGGACTACTTCTTCAAAGCCGCCCACCAGTTCGGCCTCGGCGCGGAGACCGGCGTCGACCTGCCCAACGAGGTCACCGGCCGGGTCCCGGACCGCCAGTGGAAGCTGAACTACTGGAAGGCCAACAAGGACGCCTGGTGCAGGTCCGGCAAGAAGGACGGCTCCTACGTCGAGAAGATCGCCTACGAGAACTGCCTCGAGGGCGACAAGATGCGCGAGGGCGACGAGATCAACTACTCCATCGGCCAGGGCGACACCCTCGTCACGCCGATCCAGGAGGCCGTGATCTACGGCGCCGTCGCCAACGGCGGCACGATGTACCAGCCGACCATCGGCAAGGCGGTCATCAGCGCCGACGGCAGGACCGTCCAGGAGATCAAGCCGAAGAAGCGCGGCAGGCTGCCGGTCAGCCAGGCCACCCTCAAGGGCATGAACGACGCCTTCGCGGGCGTCATCACCCGCGGTACGGCCGCCTGGAAGTTCGGCGGCTGGCCGCAGGACAGGATCCCGCTGCACGGCAAGACCG
This sequence comes from Streptomyces sp. NPDC014991, assembly GCF_043080665.1. Classification (NCBI taxonomy): domain Bacteria; kingdom Bacillati; phylum Actinomycetota; class Actinomycetes; order Kitasatosporales; family Streptomycetaceae; genus Streptomyces; species Streptomyces sp. NPDC014991. Next base: position 698,099 of record NZ_JBIBVY010000001.1, on the reverse strand, counting down.
GCACGGCCGAGGTCTACGGCAAGCAGACCACGTCCTGGCTGGCCACCTACTCCAAGGACTACACGGTGATCATGACGATCGCCCAGGCCGGTACGGGTTCCGGGGCCTCCGGCGAAGCCGTGCGCAACATCTACAGCGCGCTCTACGGCGTCCAGGCCGACGGCACCGTCGACAAGAAGCGGGCGATGCTGCCCGAGCCGCAGAAGGGCCTGCCCAAGGTCCGTCCGGACGGCACCATCGCCGCCCCCAAGGTCACCGGCGACCCGGCGAAGGACGCCGAGGCCGCCCAGAAGAACAACCCCACCAACGGCGACGACGAACAGCCCGCGGGCACCACGGCCCCGCCCACCACGGGCAACCGCGACACCCGCAGGACCCGCAGACGGTCCCGTGGGACGGGAAGCCGGAGGATGCCCTCATGACCGGCACGAACAGCTTCTCCGTCTCCGGGTACGGCCCCGAGCGGGCCGGCTGGACCAGGATCTTCGCCCGCGACTCGCTGACCCGCCGGCTGGACTGGCCCATCCTGCTCGCGGGCACCGCCCTGTCCCTGATGGGCTCGCTGCTGGTGTACTCGGCGACGCGTAACCGCACCGAGCTGAACCAGGGCGACCCGTACTTCTTCCTGCTCCGCCACCTGATGAACCTGGGCATCGGGATCGCCCTGATGATCGCCACCGTCTGGCTCGGCCACCGGGCCCTGCGCAACGCCGTGCCGATCCTCTACGGACTGTCGGTGCTCCTCGCCCTGGTGGTCCTCACCCCGCTCGGCGCCACCATCAACGGCCAGCGCAACTGGCTCGTCATCGGCGGCTTCTCGCTCCAGCCCGCCGAGTTCCTCAAGGTGACGATCATCCTCGGCATGGCCATGCTGCTGGCCACCCGGGTCGACGCCGGCGACAAGCCGTACCCGGACCACCGGACCGCGTTCCAGTCCCTGTGCCTGGCCGCCGTACCGATCCTGATCCTGCTGCTCATGCCGGACCTGGGCTCGGTGCTGGCCATGGTCGCGATCATCCTCGGCGTACTGCTCGCCTCCGGCGCCTCCAACCGCTGGGTGTTCGGCCTGCTCATCGCCGGGGTGATCGGCTGCATCGCCATCTGGCAGCTGCACATCCTGGACGAGTACCAGATCAACCGCTTCGCGGCCTTCGCCAACCCCGACCTCGACCCGGCGGGCGTCGGCTACAACACCAACCAGGCCCGCATCGCCATCGGCTCCGGCGGCCTCACCGGCGCCGGGCTCTTCCACGGCTCCCAGACCACCGGCCAGTTCGTGCCCGAACAGCAGACGGACTTCGTCTTCACGGTCGCGGGGGAGGAGCTGGGCTTCGTCGGCGCGGGCCTGATCATCTTCCTGCTCGGAGTCGTCCTGTGGCGCGCCTGCCGGATAGCACGTGACTCCACGGAGCTGTACGGGACGATCGTCGCCGCCGGAATCGTCGCCTGGTTCGCCTTCCAGGCCTTCGAGAACATCGGCATGACCCTCGGCATCATGCCGGTCACCGGTCTGCCGCTGCCGTTCGTCTCGTACGGCGGCTCGTCGATGTTCGCGGTGTGGGTGGCGCTGGGCCTGTTGCAGTCGATCAAGGTGCAGCGGCCGATGTCCGCGTAGGCCCACGGCGGCCCCCTGCCCTGCCGGCGCGCCGGGCACTAGATTCGGGACGGTGGACGCGAAACGCGAGATCGAGCGCAAGTACGAATGCGACGGCGGCGGGCTGCCCGACCTGACCGGCGTCGCCGGGGTGGCGGCCGTCCTCGACCAGGGCCGGGCCGAGCTGGACGCCACCTACTACGACACCGCCGACGAACGTCTGGCCGCGGCCTCGCTCACCCTGCGCCGCCGCACCGGCGGCTCGGACGCCGGCTGGCATCTGAAGTTCCCGGTCGCCCCCGGAGTCCGCGACGAGATCCGGGCCCCGCTCTCCGACACCGTCCCCGAGGAGATCGCCGCCCTCGTCCGCTCCCGCGTCCGCGACCGTGAGCTGATCCCCCTCGTCCGGCTGCGCTCCGCCCGCGACGTGCGCCACCTGGTCGACGCCGACGGCACCCTGCTGGCCGAGGCGAGCGTCGACGCCGTGACCGCCGAGCGGCTCACCGGCGGGGGCGGGAGCGCCCAGTGGACCGAGATAGAGGTGGAACTCGCCGACGGCGGCGACCCCGCCTTTCTCGACCGGGTGGACAAACGGCTGCGCAAGGCGGGCGTACGCCCCTCCGGCTCGCCGTCGAAACTGGCCCACGCCCTGGAGCGCACCGCCGGTGACCGCCGCCAGGACAACAGCGGACCCCCGGCGCCCCGGACGGCCGGCGACCACGTCCTCGCCTACCTCCGCGCCCAGCGCGACGCACTGGTCGCCCTGGACCCCGCCGTGCGCCGCGACCTCCCCGACGCGGTGCACCGGATGCGCGTCGCCACCCGGCGCGCCCGCAGCACCCTGCGCTCCTTCCGCCGCGTGCTGGACCGCGAGGTCACCGGCCCCGTCGCCGCCGAACTGAAGTGGCTCGCGGGCGAGCTGGGCGCCGGCCGCGACCAGGAGGTGCTGGCCGACCGGCTGACGACCGCCCTCGGCGCCCTGCCGCCCGGCCTGGTCACCGGCCCCGTCCCCGAACGGCTCGCCGCCCGGGCGGACCCCCGCCGCACCGGCACCCACGCCCACCTGACCGGCATCCTGGACTCCCGCCGCTACCTCACCCTGCTGGACACCCTGGACGCCCTCCTCACCGACCCGCCGCTGCTCGGCGCGGCCGGGAAGAAACCGGCGAAGGCGCTCGCCAAGGCCGTACGCGAGGACGAGAAGAAGCTGACGCGGGCCGTGCGGCACGCGCTGCGCCTGCCGCCCGGTGAGGAACGCGACCTCGCCCTGCACGAGGCCCGCAAGAAGGCCAAACGCACCCGTTACGCGGCCGAGGCGGCCACCGCGGCCCTCGGCGCGCCCGCCCGCATCCTGACCAAGGACATGAAGTCCCTCACCACCCTCCTCGGCGGCCACCAGGACAGCCTCATGGCCCGACGCGCCCTGCGCGAGCTGTCCGCGGTGGCCCACGCGGCGGGGGAGAGCACCTTCACGTACGGGGTGCTGTACGGCAGGGAGGAGGCGCGGGCGGCCGCGGCGGAGGCGGAGCTGCCCCTGCGGTGGCGCCGGACCGGGGCGGGGGCGTCCGGCTGAGCGTTCGGGGAAGACCGCCGACCGGGTTACGCTGAAGGGTCCCCCCCGTCAGCTCATGAAGGTTCGCGAGATGCCTGTCGAGTCGGTTTTCCCGCAGCTCGAAGCTCTGCTCCCGCACGTGCAGAAGCCGATCCAGTACGTCGGCGGCGAGCTCAACTCCACGGTCAAGCCGTGGGACGAGTGCGATGTCCGCTGGGCGCTCATGTACCCCGACGCGTACGAGGTCGGTCTGCCCAACCAGGGCGTCATGATCCTCTACGAGGTCCTCAACGAGCAGAAGGGCGTCCTCGCCGAGCGCACCTACAGCGTGTGGCCGGACCTGGAGGCGCTGATGCGCGAGCACCGCGTCCCGCAGTTCACGGTCGACAGCCACCGCCCGGTGAAGGCCTTCGACGTGTTCGGCATCAGCTTCTCCACGGAGCTGGGCTACACGAACATGCTCACCGCCCTCGACCTGGCCGGGATCCCGCTGGAGTCCAGGGACCGAACGGTCGACGACCCGATCGTCCTGGCCGGCGGCCACGCGGCCTTCAACCCCGAACCGATCGCCGACTTCATCGACGCGGCCGTGATCGGTGACGGCGAGCAGGCCGTGCTGGACATGACCCGGATCATCCGCGAGTGGAAGGCGGAGGGCCGCCCCGGCGGGCGCGAGGAGGTCCTGTTCCGCCTGGCGAGGACGGGCGGGGTGTACATCCCGGCGTTCTACGACGTCGAGTACCTCCCGGACGGCCGTATCGCCCGTGTCGTACCGAACAGGAGCGGTGTGCCCTGGCGCGTGTCCAAGCACACCGTCATGGACCTGGACGAGTGGCCGTACCCCAAGCAGCCCCTGGTGCCGCTGGCCGAGACCGTCCACGAGCGCATGTCGGTGGAGATCTTCCGCGGCTGCACCCGCGGCTGCCGCTTCTGCCAGGCCGGCATGATCACCCGCCCGGTCCGGGAACGCTCCATCACGGGCATCGGCGAGATGGTCGACAAGGGCCTGAAGGCCACCGGCTTCGAGGAGGTGGGCCTGCTCTCCCTGTCCTCCGCGGACCACTCGGAGATCGGTGACATCGCCAAGGGCCTGGCGGACCGCTACACGGACGACAAGATCGGCCTCTCGCTCCCCTCGACCCGCGTCGACGCCTTCAACGTCGACCTGGCGAACGAGCTGACCCGCAACGGCCGCCGCTCGGGGCTGACCTTCGCGCCGGAGGGCGGCTCGGAGCGCATGCGCAAGGTCATCAACAAGATGGTCTCGGAAGAGGACCTGATCAGGACCGTCGCCACCGCCTACGGCAACGGCTGGCGCCAGGTGAAGCTGTACTTCATGTGCGGCCTGCCGACGGAGACGGACGAGGACGTCCTCCAGATCGCCGACATGGCGATGCACGTCATCCAGAAGGGCCGCGAGGTCTCGGGCGCGAACGACATCCGCTGCACGGTGTCGATCGGCGGATTCGTGCCGAAGCCGCACACCCCGTTCCAGTGGGCGCCCCAGCTGTCGGCTCAGGAGACGGACGCACGCCTGGAGAAGCTCCGCAACAAGATCCGCGGCGACAAGAAGTACGGCCGCTCGATCGGCTTCCGCTACCACGACGGCAAGCCCGGCATCGTCGAGGGCCTGCTCTCCCGCGGCGACCGCCGGATCGGCGCGGTCATCCGCGCGGTCTACGACGACGGCGGCCGTTTCGACGGCTGGCGCGAGCACTTCTCCTACGACCGCTGGATGGCCTGCGCGGACAAGGCGCTGGCCCCCTTCGGCGTCGACGTCGACTGGTACACCACCCGCGAGCGCACCTACGAGGAGGTCCTGCCCTGGGACCACCTGGACTCCGGTCTGGACAAGGACTGGCTCTGGGAGGACTGGCAGGACGCCCTCGACGAGACCGAGGTCGAGGACTGCCGCTGGACGCCGTGCTTCGACTGCGGCGTGTGCCCGCAGATGGACACGTCCATCCAGATCGGCCCCACCGGCAAGAAACTGCTGCCGCTGACGGTCAAGAACGCGGGCCCGACACCGACCCCGAGTGGCCACGCGCACTGAGGTGAGCAAGGCGCTCGATCGAGTGATGGAGGACGCGGGCGGGGGTGGACGCTGAGGTGGCTGGGGTGCCGCTTCGCGCCCCACCCGCTGGCGCCGTCCGGTCTTCCCGGATGCCGCTCCTGACTGTGCCGTCGGCCACCGCTCAGCACAGCGGCGCAGCCGTACCGCGCACAGTCCGGCGAGTTCCGGCCGTCGAGCGTCAGCCTTCCCGCAGACCGTTTTCGGTCATACCGCTCACTCAGGGCATGGCTCGCCACACCCATCGCCACGATTACAGGCATGGCGACTTCGGGGGCGAGAAGCGGTCGGTTCGGTGGCCTGGGGCAGTGGTGGGGTGTCCTGGCCGCCGCCTTACTCATCGCCGCGTGGATCAATGGGGCAGCGGGCCCGGTGGTGATCGCCGCTCTGTCCGCGGCCGTGCTTCTCTGGTCCTTCTTCCAGGCTCCGGTGACCTGCAAGGCTCCTGTCAGGGGACGGGACGACGGTTGTCGCAACAACGCGACCGGCCTCCTCATGGGCTGCCACATCCGCCAGCACCGATGGCAGAAACTCAAGATGCTGATTCTGCGGCGTCAACTGCGGGAGTTCTGCTCCGGCTTGTTCTCGGACGGCAAAGCCACCCTGGTGACGCTGGCCGCGATTGGTAGCTTCCTGTCCGGGATCGTGGCCTTCATCCCCGGCGTCGCCCTCGGCTGAGCGTCAGGCGGGCCGGGACGCGCGGGCCGGCTCAGGCCGTGGTCAGGCGGGTGTCCAGCCAGTCGAAGACGCGCTGTTCGAACAGGGCCCGGCCCATCGGCTCGCAGTGCAGGTGCGCGCCCTCCGCCTCGGTGAAGCGCACCAGCCGCTTCGGGCCGGGCAGGAGGTCGTACAGCTCCTGTGCGGCGCCCGGCCAGAAGTGCTCGCCGTCCGGGTCGGTGATCAGCAGCGGGGTCGTGATCCGGTCGGCGACGGGTGTGACGTCGTACCGGGAGACCTCCGTCAGCAGGTCGAACGGCGAGTCGATGCCGTACGGCCGGGCCCGCCAACGCCAGGTCGCGGCCAGGGCCGGGTCCTGGCCGAGCCCCTCGCGGAGGAAGCGGTCGAAGGTGTCCCGGTCACCGGTCTCCCACAGTCCGCGCAGTTCGGGGCCCAGCTGGTGCCACCAGCTGTCCACGACGCGGACCACGCCCGGGTCGGCGACCGCCGCGGCGATCCGGTGCTCGAAGGCGAGGGCGCGCGGCACCCAGTAGCCGGCCTGGCTGACCCCGGCCAGGGCGATCCGCCGGGGGTCGGTGCCGGGGCGGGCCAGGAGGAAGTCGGTGACCGGGGTGATGACGTTCTCCCAGTCGGGCCGGAAGGGCACCCCCCGGTCGAAGAGCATCGACTGCTGGCCGGGGCCGTCGAAGAGCAGGACGCGGTAGCCGCGCGCCACCGCCGGCGCACCCAGCAGCGTCCAGACCGAACTGACCGGGCCGTCGCTGCCGTTGCCGGCGATCAGTGTGGGCAGCGGGTCGCCGGAACCACCCGGCGGGCCGACGAGGTAGCCGGGCAGGGACGTGTCCTCGTACGGGATCGAGACCGGCTCGGCGGGCGGGTCGCAGGCCCGCAGGAAGCGGTCGAACCAGGCACGGTGCTGCGGGAACACCTCGGCCAGCCGTCGTGCCGGGTCGGCGACCGCGTCGACGCCCACCAGGGCCGTCCCGGCGTACCCGGCGGCGCGCAGCCAGCCGTCCCGCGCGCTCACCGTCCGCCCCTCGGCCGCGCTGCGGCCGGCCCGCTCGGCGGTCCTCGCGGCCAGCTCCGCCCAGGCGGTGAACCAGGCCCCCCCGTCGCCGTCCGCCACCGCGGCGGCGGTGGCCAGCACCTCGCCCACGTCGGCGCCCTGGCGCCAGGCCGCGCCCAGGGCGAGCCGTGTCTCGTAGTCGAACTGGACGTTCTCGCTGAACCGGAACGGGGATCGGCTCATGGCGGCTCCCTGGCAGGTCGTACCGGCACCCCCCGGCCGTCCGGACCCCGTGTCTCACGCTAGGGCGCCCGTGCCCGGGCCGCACGACGGGCGGCATGCGGCCAGGTGACGGCACGATGGAGTGGAGGGGGTGGCCGCGGACCTGACGGGAGGACCTCCCATGGCTCAGCAGACGGCGGCGAAGGCCCCGCCGAAGAAACCCGTGAGCACCGGCGGCGTCTTCTTCTCGTTCGCCCCGTGGATCATCTTCGGCGTGGTCGCCAGCCCCTCCACCTGGGAGTACGCGGCCCTCGCCGCGTTGATCGCCGCGATCGTCCTTTCGGGGCGGGACATCCTGAACGGCAGGCTCCGTCCCCTCGACATCACCGGCATCGTGTTCTTCGCCGTGCTCTCGGTCCTGGCGCTGGCCCTGGACCGCGGGCAGCTCGTCTGGCTGGAGACGTACGCCCAGGTCATCTCGAACGGACTGGTGGCCCTCGTGGCGCTCGGATCGCTGTTCACCGACCCGTTCACCGCGCAGTACGCCCGCGAGTCGTCTCCACGGGCCGTGTGGGACTCGCCCGTCTTCAAGCACATCAACAGGGTGCTGACGGCGGTGTGGGGCGCGGTCTTCGCCCTGATGACGGTCTCGACCTGGCTGGCCGTCCGGTACCCGGCCCAGGACGACTGGTTCAACTGGGTCGTCCCCATCGGCCTGCTGGTCGTGGCCGTGAAGTTCACCGAGCACTATCCCGAGTCGTACAAGGCGCGGGTGCTGTAGCCGGATCCGAACGGGCGGCCCCTGCGTCTACCCGGGTATGGAACTCCGCAAGCCGCCCCCCGAGCCGCCGCAGCCCGAAGGATGCCTCGTCGTCGCCGTCCGTCTGCCGGTGCGGATCGTCGTGCTCGTCCTGGTCGTGCCGGTGCGCATGGTGTGGGACGCCCTCCTGGCCGCCGGGCGGCTGCTGCGGGACACCGTGCTCAGACCGCTCGGGCGGGCCCTGCTGTGGCTGGCCCGAGCGGTGTTCGTGTGGCCGTTCGTGGGTCTGTGGCGCTACGTCCTGGTGCCGGCCGGCCGGGCGCTCGCCTGGCTCGCGGCCGTCCTCGTCGTCGTACCGGTGGTGTGGGTGTACCGCTGGGTCCTCACCCCCGTGGGGCGTGGCCTCGCCTGGCTCGCGCGCGGGGCCGGCGCCGCGCTGGCGTGGGTGTACGCGCGCGTGCTCACCCCGGCCGGGCATGCGCTGGCCTGGCTGCTGACGGGCCTCGGCGCGGTGCTCGCCGTCCTCGCGACCGGGACGTACACGGGGGTCGCCTGGTTGGTGCGCCTCCTGCTGGTCGTGCCCGCCCGGTGGCTGTACACCTGGGTCCTCGCGCCCGCCGGCCGGGCCGTCGCCTGGTGCGTCAGGGCGCTCGGGTGGCTGCTGGGACTGCTCGCCACCGCTGCCGGCCTGGCCCTGTACCGGACCGCCCGCGTGCTGTTCGTCCTGCCCGCCCTGGCGCTGTGGCGCTGGGTGCTCGCGCCGGCCGGCCGGTTCCTCGCGGTCGTCGCCCGCGAGGTGGGGGACGCTCTCGGGCACGCCTGGCGGGTCGCCGGGCGGATCTCCCGGGCCGTCGGACGGGCGCTCGGCACCCTCTTCCGGTGGATCTTCGTGGAGCCGGCGCGCTGGGTGTACCGCAACGTGCTCACCCCGGTGGGACACGTCGTCCGCGACGCCGTCCTGCGGCCGGTCGCCGCCGGCGTGCGTGCCGTGGGCCGGGCCGGCCGGGAGGCCCTGGCAACGGCCCGCGCCACCGTGCGGCAGGCCCGTGCCGAGGCCCGCCGGATGCTGTTCGGCGGACCCCGCCGGCCGGTCCCGGCCGACCTGCGGGAACCCACGGGCGCCGCGGCACGTAGTCTTGGTAACAGTACGACCGCTCTCACGAAGGACTAGGACACTGGGCAAGCGACAGCCCGAAGGCCCGCCGCCCGCACCCGCGGTGCAGCGCATCCGACTGCGCTACACCAAGCGCGGCCGCCTGAGGTTCACCAGCCACCGAGACTTCCAGCGCGCTTTCGAGCGTGCGTTGCGCCGTGCCGAGGTGCCCATGGCGTACTCGGCGGGGTTCACGCCGCATCCGAAGGTGTCGTACGCCAATGCCGCACCCACCGGCACGGGCAGTGAGGCGGAGTACCTGGAGATCGCGCTCACCCAGGCGCGCGACCCGGAGACCCTGCGTGTCCTCCTCGACGAGTCGCTGCCCGCCGGGCTCGACGTCATCGACGCGGTGGAGGCGCGGACCCCGGGTCTCGCCGACCGGCTGACGGCCTCCGTCTGGGAGCTGCGGCTGGACGGGGTCGATCCGGCCGACGCGGAGCGCGCGGTCGCGGCCTTCGCCGGGGCCGATGCCGTCGAGGTGCAGCGCATGACCAAGAACGGCGTCCGTACCTTCGACGCCCGCCCCGCCGTGGTGAGCCTGGACACGCCCGGATCGCCGGCTGATAGGCCGACCGACCAGCCTTGTGCGATACTGCGGCTGGTTGTTCGGCACGTGACGCCTGCCGTACGACCCGACGACGTCCTGTCCGGTCTCCGCGCCGTGGCCGACCTGGCGCCGCCGGTCCCCGCTGCGGTGACCAGGCTGGCGCAGGGGCTGCTCGATGAAGAGACCGGCACGGTGACCGACCCGCTCGCGCCCGACCGCGAGGCAGCCCAGGCCCTCATGGCCGCACCGGTTGCCGCCGCGACGGCGCCGACGCCGGAAGGTTCCGCGTAGGGACGGACGTCGTAGCGCCGCCCTCGTACTCGGGAGCCACCTGGGTCGGGCAGTGCACCGACCACAAGACTTTCGCCAGGCCGTACCGACAAGGCGTACGGAACCGGCGAGACAGGACACAGAGTGCTCCCGTGTGGCGCCCGCGCCCCGGACGGCGGCCACCGCGTATACGCGGGCCGCGGACGTCAACGGCGGACGGTCCCCAGGGACCGCCGGCGGACCAGGCGCGGCGCCCGGGAGCCTGACGGGAGAAACGCCCGCATGCTCGAGCCGACCGAACCCACTGAGGGTTCCGAACTCAACACCCCCAGCGACACCCTGCCCCCGCGCAGGCGTCGCCGTGCCGCTTCCCGCCCGGCGGGTCCGCCCGCCGGACCCGCGGAGGCGTCCGCCGAGGTGACCGTGCCTGCCATACCGGCCGCGGAAGCGGACGAGGTGGCCGCGGTGACCGAGGACACGGACACCGAACAGCCGCACGGCGCTGCCGCCGCGCAGGCGCCTGCCGCCGAGGAGGCCGCCCCGGTGCGTCCGCGCCGCCGGGCCACCCGCCGGGCGTCCGCGCCCGTGGGCTCCCCGGCGCCCGCCGAGACCGCGGAGACCGTCGTACCGGCCGCGTCCGCGGTCGCCGAGCCGGCGGACGCCGCCGTCGCCGAGGCCGGCGCGGTCGTCGTCGGCGAGGAGGCCGCTCCGCGCCGCACCCGGCGCCGGGCCACGCGCAGCGTGACGACGCCGACCGACGGTGCGACCGGCACGTCGGAGACCGCCGTGACCGTCGAGCCCGCCAAAACCTCTGAGCCCGCTGTCGCGGAGGAGCCCTCCGTGACGGAACAGCCCGCCGGGGAAGCCGCTCCGCGCCGCACCCGGCGCCGGGCCACGCGCAGCGTGTCGACGGCCACCGATGGTGCGACCGGTGCCATGGAGACCGCCGGGACAGCTGAGGCCGCTGAGCCCGCTGTCGCGGTGGAGCCCTCCGTGACGGAACCGCCCGCCGGGGAAGCCGCTCCCGCCGGGCGCCCGCGCCGTCGCGCGACCCGCCGTGCGTCGGCGCCCACCGGCACGCCCGCGTCCGCCGAGGCCGCGTCGGCCGAGACCGTGGCCACCGCCCCCGGTACGGCAGCCGCCGGCGCCGAGACGGCCGAGGAGTCCGCCGAGGCGGTCGCCCCTGCCGAGACCGACGCCCCCGCCGCACGTCCGCGCCGCCGGGCCACCCGCCGGGCGTCCGCGCCCGCCGGTGCCCCCCAGGGCGCCGAGGAGGGTTCTGCCGTCGTCGAGGCCGCTCCGGTCGTGCCGGAGGCGCCCGAGGTGCCCGCTGCCGAGGAGGGTGCTCAGGACGCCGCCGAGGACGCCGCTCCGCGTCGTACGCGCCGCCGGGCCACCCGCCGGGTGTCCGCGCCCGCCGGTGCCCCCCAGGGCGCCGAGGAGGGTTCTGCCGTCGTCGAGGCCGCTCCGGTCGTGCCGGAGGCGCCCGAGGTGCCCGCTGC
>NZ_JBIBVY010000001.1:658275-686643 GCF_043080665.1 Streptomyces sp. NPDC014991 | reverse complement strand
GCCGAGGAGGGTGCTCAGGACGCCGCCGAGGACGCCGCTCCGCGTCGTACGCGCCGCCGGGCCACCCGCCGGGTGTCCGCGCCCACCGGTTCGCCCGTGAGCGAGGAGGCCGCCGAGGCCGAGCAGGCGGAGGAGCCCGCAGTGCGCACCCAGACCCCGCAGGTCCCCGCGTCCGCACAGACCACCGAGCCCGCCGAGGCGCCGCAGGCCCCCGCGCCGGCCGCCGCCGAGGGCGGGACCCAGCGCCGGGCCCGCCGCCGGAGCGAGCGGGCCGCGTCCGGGTTCGCCGAGCCCGCGCGGCCGGCCGGGGCCCGGTCCGCCGAGGACGCCGACGGCCCGCGCCGGCCCGCCCGCCCCGCCGTCGCCGTCTTCCAGGCGCCGGTGTTCACCGAGCCCAGGTTCCAGACCCTGGAGCGGGCCGCGGCCGAGGCCGCGGCCGAGGCCGCCGATGTGGAGGAGACCGAGGAGTACGCGGAGGAGCGCGCCGAGACCGGTCCGCGCCGCCGCCGGCGCCGCCGCGCCGCCGCCGAGGAGACCCGGCCCGTCCAGGCCGTGCCCGAGGACGAGGACGAGGAAGCGGAGGAGGCCGAGGACGCCGACGAGGCTCCGGAGACCGCCGAGGACCTCGCCGAGGGCGAGGAGGGCGAGGACGCCGAGGGCGCCGACGGCTTCGAGGAGTCCGGCTCGCGCCGCCGTCGCCGCCGTGGCGGACGCCGCCGCCGGCGCGGTGACGCCGCCGACGGCGACGGCGTCGACACCGAGGGCGACGAGCTGGCCGCCGAGCAGGCCGCGCAGGACGCCGAGGACACCGCCGAGCAGGAGGACGAGGACGCCGACGACGTCCGGGGCGACGACTCCGCCGGTTCCAGCTCCAGCAGCCGCCGCCGTCGCCGCCGTCGTCGCCGGGCCGGTGACACGGGGGCCGACCCCGAGCCGTCCGTCGACGACCCGGAGCGCACGGTCGTCAAGGTCCGCGAGCCGCGCAAGCCCAGCGAGCCGTCCGACGAGGTGCAGTCCATCAAGGGCTCGACCCGCCTGGAGGCCAAGAAGCAGCGCCGCCGGGAAGGCCGCGAGCAGGGCCGCCGCCGGGTGCCCATCATCACCGAGGCCGAGTTCCTGGCCCGTCGCGAGGCCGTCGAGCGGGTGATGGTCGTCCGCCAGCACGGCGAGCGCACCCAGATCGGCGTGCTCGAGGACGGCGTGCTCGTCGAGCACTACGTCAACAAGGAGCAGTCCACCTCGTACGTCGGCAACGTCTACCTGGGCAAGGTCCAGAACGTGCTGCCGTCGATGGAGGCCGCCTTCATCGACATCGGCAAGGGCCGCAACGCGGTGCTGTACGCCGGTGAGGTCAACTTCGGTGCGCTGGGCATGGCCAACGGGCCGCGCCGCATCGAGTCCGCCCTGAAGTCCGGGCAGCCCGTGCTCGTGCAGGTCACCAAGGACCCGATCGGCCACAAGGGCGCGCGCCTGACCAGCCAGGTCTCCCTGCCCGGCCGCTACCTGGTGTACGTGCCCGAAGGCTCGATGACCGGCATCAGCCGCAAGCTGCCCGACACCGAGCGGGCCCGGCTGAAGACCATCCTCAAGAAGATCGTCCCCGAGGACGCGGGCGTCATCGTGCGCACCGCCGCCGAGGGCGCGAGCGAGGAGGAGCTGCGCCGCGACGTCGAGCGGCTCCAGGGGCAGTGGGAGGACATCCAGAAGAAGGCCAAGAACGGCGGCGGCTCGAGTGCGCCCTCGCTGCTCTACGGCGAGCCGGACATGACCGTCCGGGTCGTGCGCGACATCTTCAACGAGGACTTCACCAAGGTCATCGTCAGCGGTGACGAGGCCTGGCAGACGATCCACGGGTACGTCGCGCACGTCGCCCCGGACCTGGCCGGCCGGCTGTCGCGGTGGACGTCCGAGACCGACGTCTTCGCCACCTACCGGATCGACGAGCAGCTCGCCAAGGCGCTGGACCGCAAGGTCTGGCTGCCCAGCGGCGGTTCGCTGGTGATCGACCGGACCGAGGCGATGGTCGTCATCGACGTCAACACCGGCAAGTTCACCGGCCAGGGCGGCAACCTGGAGGAGACGGTCACCAGGAACAACCTGGAGGCGGCCGAGGAGATCGTGCGTCAGCTGCGGCTGCGCGACCTCGGCGGCATCATCGTGATCGACTTCATCGACATGGTCCTGGAGTCCAACCGGGACCTGGTGCTGCGCCGCCTGCTGGAGTGCCTGGGCCGGGACCGCACGAAGCACCAGGTGGCCGAGGTCACCTCGCTTGGCCTGGTGCAGATGACCCGCAAGCGGGTCGGCCAGGGTCTGCTGGAGTCCTTCTCCGAGACCTGCGTCCACTGCAACGGCCGTGGTGTCGTGGTCCACCTGGACCAGGCCACCGCCAACGGTGGCGGCGGCAAGCGCAAGAAGCGCGGCCGGGGCGGCGACATCCAGGAGCACGTGCACGAGACCGCCGCCGTGGCGGTGGAGTCCGGCGAGGCCGTCCCGCCCGAGGTGGAGACGGCGGTGGAGGTGGCCGCCGAGGCCGCCGAGCCGGTCGAGCTGCCCGGGCCGGACTTCGCGCCGGACGAGGAGCTGTACAGCAGCGTCGCCGAGGCGGAGGCGGCGGCCACCCGTGGCCGTACCCGCCGCCGGGGGGGCCGCCGGGCGTCGGCTCCGGCGGGCGCGCCGACGTCGGAGCGGGCCGAGCGGGCTTCGAGGGCCGAGCGGGCCGAGAAGGCCGAATGGGCGGAGAGCGCCGACACCGGGTACGCCGAGGCCGAGCCGGCCGGGGCTCCGACCGCGCAGCACGTCACCGCCGAGGAGGCGGCGACGCGCCCGGTGCTGCCCGAGCCGGCCGCCGAGGCGCTGGCCGAGCCCGTGGCCGCCGAGGACCAGGTGGTCCCGGCGCCGCAGGCCGAGGTCCCGGCCGCCGAGGACGCCGCGCCCAAGGGCCGTACGCGCCGTCGTGCGACCCGGAAGGTGTCGGCCCCGGCCGGTTCCCCCGCCGGTGCCGAGGCGGCCGTCGTGACGGTGCCGGAGGCCGCGCCCGTGGCCGAGGCGCCGGCCGCGCAGCCCGTCGCCGAGGAGGTCCCGGCCGCCGAGGAGGCGCCGGCGCCCGCAGAGGCCGCCGCACCGGCCCGCCCGCGCCGCCGTGCGGTGCGCAAGGCCACCGCGCCGACCGCGTCCGAGGAGGCGGCCGTCGTGGTCGTCCCGTCGGCCCCGGTGGAGCCCGCGGTGGAGGAGGCACCGGTGGCCGAGGAGCCCGCGGAGGAGGTCGCGCCGGCCAAGAAGACCGCCCGTAAGGCGGCCAAGAAGGCCCCGGCGAAGAAGGCCACCGCCGCCAAGAAGACCGCGGCCAAGAAGACGGCCGCCAAGAAGACGACGGCCAAGAAGGCGACGAAGACCGCCAAGACGGCCGCCGCGAAGTCGACGGCGAAGAAGACCACCACGGTCCCCGCCGCCGGCGACGAGGGCTGACGCCCGCGGGTGTGCGGCCGGTCCGAGTGACCGGCCGCACACCGGCGGGGCCCGGTTTGACCCCCTCGGCCGTGGCCCCGTAACCTGGACCGTCGGCGTGTCCGCTGACACGCCACATCCCCGTAAACCTCTTCCTCCCGGACGCATCGCGGGCCGGGAGAGGTCGTCCGTGCTGTTGTCGGGCGGCTGGCCTGCGGGGGTGCCGTTTCTTCGAGCGAAAGTGAGATCCGCGTGTACGCCATCGTGCGCAGCGGTGGTCGCCAGCACAAGGTTGCTGTCGGCGACATCGTTGAGGTTGACAAGATTTCCACTGCCAAGGTTGGCGACACGGTCGAGCTCTCGACCCTGCTCGTTGTCGACGGCGACTCCGTGACCAGCGACCCGTGGGTGCTGGCCGGTATCAAGGTCCAGGCCGAGGTCGTGGACCACCACAAGGGCCAGAAGATCGACATTCTGCGCTACAAGAACAAGACCGGCTACCGCCGTCGGCAGGGCCACCGCCAGCAGTACACGGCGATCAAGGTCACGTCGATCCCCGCGGCTGCGAAGTAAGGGACTGAGGAGAAATGGCACACAAGAAGGGCGCATCGTCCACCCGGAACGGTCGCGACTCCAATGCCCAGCGGCTCGGCGTGAAGCGCTTCGGCGGTCAGGTCGTCAACGCGGGTGAGATCCTGGTCCGCCAGCGCGGCACCCACTTCCACCCCGGCGCCGGTGTCGGCCGTGGTGGCGACGACACGCTGTTCGCCCTCCAGGCCGGTGCGGTGGAGTTCGGCTCCCACCGTGGCCGCAAGGTCGTGAACGTCGTTCCGGTCGCCTGAATCGTCTGATTCACGGCATCGACCGAACATCTCGCGAGGCGGACCTCACTTCCCGGACGGGAAGGCGGGTCCGCCTTTCGCGCGTTACCTAGAAGACAGATCCGCACGTTTCTGGAGGCACTGAACCATGACCACCTTCGTGGACCGCGTCGAACTGCATGTCGCCGCGGGTAGCGGGGGCCACGGCTGTGCCTCCGTCCACCGTGAGAAGTTCAAGCCGCTCGGCGGCCCGGACGGCGGCAACGGCGGCCGGGGCGGCGACGTCATCCTGACCGTCGACCAGTCGATCACGACGCTGCTCGACTACCACCACTCCCCGCACCGCAAGGCCACCAGCGGCAAGCCCGGCGAGGGCGGCAACCGCTCCGGCAAGGACGGCCAGGACCTGGTCCTGCCGGTGCCGGACGGCACGGTCGTGCTGGACAAGGCGGGCAACGTGCTCGCCGACCTGGTCGGCCACGGCACCTCCTACATCGCCGCGCAGGGCGGCCGGGGCGGCCTCGGCAACGCGGCGCTGGCCTCGGCCCGCCGCAAGGCGCCCGGCTTCGCGCTGCTCGGCGAGCCCGGTGACCTGTCCGACATCGTCCTCGAGCTGAAGACCGTCGCGGACGTGGCCCTCGTGGGCTACCCGAGCGCCGGCAAGTCCTCGCTGATCTCCGTGCTCAGCGCGGCCAAGCCGAAGATCGCCGACTACCCGTTCACCACGCTGGTCCCGAACCTGGGCGTGGTCACCGCCGGCTCCACCGTCTACACCATCGCCGACGTGCCCGGTCTCATCCCCGGCGCCAGCCAGGGCCGCGGCCTCGGCCTGGAGTTCCTGCGGCACGTGGAGCGGTGCAGCGTGCTGGTGCACGTGCTGGACACCGCCACCCTGGAGTCCGAACGCGACCCGGTCTCCGACCTCGACACCATCGAGGAGGAGCTGCGGCAGTACGGCGGTCTCGACAACCGGCCGCGGATCGTCGTCCTGAACAAGGTCGACGTGCCCGACGGCAAGGACCTCGCCGAGATGGTCCGCCCCGACCTGGAGTCCCGCGGCTACCGCGTCTTCGAGGTGTCGGCCGTCGCCCACATCGGTCTGCGTGAGCTGACCTTCGCACTCGGTGAGCTGATCGCCCAGGCGCGCGCCGCCAGGCCGAAGGAGGAGGCGACCCGGATCGTCATCCGGCCGAAGGCCGTGGACGACGCGGGCTTCACCGTCACCCGTGAGGAGGCCGGCGGCGAGCTGCTGTTCCGGGTGCGCGGCGAGAAGCCCGAACGCTGGGTGCGCCAGACCGACTTCAACAACGACGAGGCCGTCGGCTACCTCGCCGACCGGCTCAACCGCCTCGGTGTGGAAGCGGAACTCATGAAGGCGGGCGCCCGCTCGGGCGACGGCGTCGCCATCGGCCCCGAGGACAACGCGGTCGTCTTCGACTGGGAGCCGACGGTCATGGCCGGCGCGGAGATGCTCGGCCGCCGTGGCGAGGACCACCGCTTCGACGCGCAGCGCCCCGCCGCGCAGCGCCGCCGTGACAAGGATGCGGAGCGGGACGAGGCGCTGCGGGAGTACGACGACTTCGACCCGTTCGAGTAGAGGCACGCGCCGCCCGTCCGCCGGAGAACCGGGCGGGTGAACGGCGGGGAGAATCGCGGCGACGGTGGGGGCAACCCCACGCGGCCCCGGTGAGTCGAACAGTGCGACACGAAGAGGATCTTGGTCCTCCTCGTGTCGCACTTCTCTTTCTCCCCGACTCCCGACTCCCGGAGCAGACGTGCCCGACCAGCCCCGCCCCGCCCGCCGCCGCACTCTGACGCTCGCCACCACGCTCGCCCTCGCGGCCGGTGCCCTCGCCCTCCCGGCTGTCGCCGTGCCCGCCCACGCGGCCCCCGCACCGGCCGCGAGCGGCAAGCACCTGCACGACGACTTCAACGGCGACGGCTACGCCGACCTCGCGCTCACGGCGCCTTCGGCCACCGTGAGCGGCCGGAAGAGCGCCGGCTACGTCGCCGTGGTCTACGGTTCGGCGAGCGGCCTGAAGACCTCCACCCGGCAGGTCCTCAGCCAGAACAGCGCCGGGGTGCCGGGCAGCGCGGAGACCGGTGACCGGTTCGGCAGCGCCGTCGCCACCGCCGACCTCGACCGGGACGGGTATGCCGACCTGGTCGTCGGGTCGGGCGGCGAGGACACGTCGGCCGGTACCGACGCCGGGTCGGTCGTGGTGCTCTGGGGCGGGGCCAGGGGGCTGTCCGGTGGAGTGACGTTGGCCGGCGGGACGGAGTACGCCGCGCTCGGCGACCGCGGACACCTGACCGTCGGAGACGTGGACGGCAACGGCGCGCCGGACGTCGTCACCGTGGTGAACGCCCACGATCTGCGGGTGCTGAACGGGCCGTTCGGCCGCGACGGCGCCACCACGCACGGCGGGCAGCTGGTCAACGACCCGTTCGACAGCCGGGTCCTCGACCTGGCCGCCGGTGACCTCGACGGCGACGGCATCACCGACATCGCCGCCACGGAGAACGACGGCGACGAGTGGGACGCCCGCCGTGTCGTGTACTGGACGGGCACGCACGCCGGGCTCACCCCGTACACGACGGTGCACGACGCCGGTGACACGAGGTTCCAGGGCGGCGAGCACCTCGCCGTCGGCGACGTGAACCGGGACGGCTACGCCGACCTGGTGGTGGGCCGGGCCGTCGAGGGCGCCGACAGCGATCTGGACACCCCGCTCGCCAAGGGCGGCCGGATCGCCTGGGTCCCGGGCACGGCGAAGGGACCCGACGGTGCGAAGGCGGTGCTCGTCAACCTGGACACCGCCGGGGTGCCCGGCACCGCGAAGCCGGGATCCGGGTTCGGCACCGGCCTGTCGGTGGCGGACATCGACGGCGACCACTACGCCGACATCGCCGTCGGCGCGCCCGGTGTCTCCACGGGCGGACGGGTCATCACCCTGCGCGGCACCGCCAAGGGCCCGACGGGCAGCGGTGCGAAGGAGTTCGGCCAGGACACCACGGGTGTGCCCGGCACCGGCGAGCAGGGTGACGCGTTCGGCTCGGCCGTGCGCCTGGTGGACGCGGACGGCAACGGCCGGGCCGAACTGGCCGTCGGCGCGCCGGGGGAGAACGCCAAGGCGGGGGCGGTGTGGGTGCTGCGCGGCACCACCACGGGAATCACGCCGAGCGGTTCGTTCAGCTTCGCGAGCGGCACGCTCGGCACGGTGGCCGCGGGCGGGCAGCTGGGGGCCGGCTTCGGTTCGTGAACCGTAGGCGGCGGGGCGGATTCCGACCTACCGTCAGACCCGTTGTGGCGCGAGGGTTTTCCCGTGCCGCAACGGGTCTTCTGTTGTCTGCCCATTTGTCATGCTCGCGATGGGCTTCGTTCAGCAGTCGGGCCGTCCGGCCGTGGGAGCTTCCGCATGTCCGAACCGACCTGTCCACGAGGCCACTGTGGCAAAGGGAGTCAGCGCATGACCGCACCATCGCCCGACCGCCGCCGCTTTCTGACCGCCGGGGCCGCCGTCCTCGGCGCCGCGGCCTCCGCCCAGCTGTGGCTGCCCGGCACCGCCCGCGCCGCCGACACCCCGCTGCCCGACGGGGTGTTCACCCTCGGCGTCGGCTCCGGCGATCCGCTGCCCGACGGGATCGTGCTGTGGACCAGACTCGCGCCCGACCCGCTGGGCGGCGGGGGCATGCCCGACGCCGTCTTCCCCGTGGAGTGGGAGATCGCCGAGGACGAGCGGTTCCGCAGAACCGTCCGCCGGGGCACCGCCCAGGCCGGCCCCGAACTCGGCCACAGCGTCCACGTGGACGTCCGCGGCCTGCGCCCGGACCGTTCGTACTGGTACCGCTTCCGGGCCGGTGGCCAGCTCTCGCCCACCGGCCGCACCCGCACCGCACCCCACCCGCGCCGGCGGGGCGGCTCGCTGCGTGTCGCCCTCGCCTCCTGCCAGAACTGGCAGCACGGCTATTTCACGCCGTACGCCGACATGCTCGCCCAGGACCCCGACTTCGTGCTCTTCGTCGGCGACTACATCTACGAGTCCGCGCCGTCCGCCACGGCCGTCCGCCGGCACGAGGGCAAGGGCGAGCCGTACACCCTCACGCAGTACCGCAACCGGTACGCGCAGTACCGCACCGACCCCGACCTGGCCGCCATGCACGCGAGCGTGCCCTGGGTGGTCACCTTCGACGACCACGAGGTGGACAACGACTGGGCCGGCGAGATCCCGCAGGACCCCGACAAGCAGCCGCACGACGCGTTCGTGGCCCGGCTCACCGCGGCGTTCCAGGCGTACTACGAGCACATGCCGGTGCGCGCCACGGCCGTCCCGAACGGCCCGCACATCCAGATGTACCGCCGCCTGGAGTTCGGCCGGCTCGCCCGGCTCAACCTCCTGGACACCCGGCAGTTCCGCAGCGACCAGGCCACCACCCAGGAGGGCGCGCAGGCACCGTCGCAGACCATGCTCGGCGCCGAGCAGAAGCAGTGGCTGCTCGACGGGCTGCACGACTCCCCGGCCCGCTGGAACCTCGTCGCCTCGCAGATCATGATGGCCGAGACCGACCTGCTGCCCGGCGACGGCAAGCTCTGGTACTACGACGCCTGGGACGGCTACCAGGTCGAACGCAACGCCCTGCTGGAGGAGTTCGCCGACATCCGCAACCCGGTCGTGCTCAGCGGCGACCGGCACCTGACGATGATCAGCGACCTCAGGACGGACTACGCCGACCCGGACTCCGACGTGGTCGGCGCCGAGTTCGTCGGCACCTCCATCTCCAGCAGCGGCGACCAGGACCAGGACGCCTTCCACCGGCAGTGGGACCCGCTGAAGGCGGACAACCCGCACTGGAAGCTCATCGACGCCCACCGCGGCTACCACCTCTTCGACATCCGCCGCGACGGCATCGACGCCCGGGTCCGGGTCGTCGACACGGTACTGAAGCCGCAGGCGACGGCGAGCACCCTGGCCAGGCTCCGGGTGGAGTCGGACGAGCCCGGCGTCACTCTCGTGTGAGCCGGCACCGGTCCGCCGGAGCCCGGGACGCGTCCGTGTCCCGGGCTCCGGCGTGTCGCCCCACGGGCCGCCCGGAATCTCCCCGGGACCGAAATGCCACAGATTCCGCTGCTGGAATTCCGCGGCAATGAACTTCCCCGAAGAGCTGTATTTCCCGTCTTGTCCGGGGCGGCGCCGTGCCGCATTCGCGGACCGTGTGCGGTTCCAGGCACAGGATGTGAAGATCCCGCCGCCCCGCCGCCCCGCCGCCCCGCCGCCCCGCCGCCCCGCCGCCCCGCCGCCCCGCCGGGCGGCCGGGGCGGGGAGCGGGACACCGCGTCGGGGCGCCGTGGGACGAGGCCGTGCGGGCATCCGGACACCGCTGCCCGCAGCGGTCACGGCGGCATCGAAGGCCTCTCCCCGGCTTCCCTGTGGACTTACTCACAGCAAATTCACGGAGGTTCACACCGCCCACGGCCAATCACCGGGGGCGCAAGGTGAATGACAGGTGGCGCGCACATATGCAGGGGAGGTCACTCACCTTGCACTGCGGTTACCCGAAGTGGGACCATTTCACGGTTCCCTGTCGCCCCAAGGTAGGTCACCTGTGTCCCAGCACATAGCCAAGCCCCGTACCACCGCAGTGATCCTGGCCGGTGGCACCGGTCAGCGGGTGGGTCTGTCGATCCCCAAGCAGCTGCTGAAGATCGCCGGCAAGGCAGTCATCGAGCACACCCTGACCACCTTCGAGAACGCCGACTCGATCGACGACATCATCGTGCTGATGGCCCCGGGCTACGTGCCGGACGTCGAGAAGATCGTCGCCAAGGCGGGCTTCACCAAGGTGAAGAAGGTCATCGAGGGCGGTTCGACCCGGAACGAGACCACCGAGCGCGCCATCAGCGCCCTCGGTGAGGGCCTGGCCGAGGGCGAGGACCGCAACGTCCTCTTCCACGACGCCGTGCGCCCCCTGCTCTCGCAGCGCGTCATCGACGACTGCGTGGCCGCGCTGGAGCGCTACCAGGCCGTGGACGTCGCCATCCCGTCCGCGGACACCATCATCGTCACGCGCACCCACGGCGGGGACGGCGAGTTCATCACCGAGATCCCGGACCGTTCCCGGCTGCGCCGCGGCCAGACGCCCCAGGCGTTCAAGCTGTCCACGATCCGCCGCGCCTACGAGGTCGCCGCCGGTGACCCCAACTTCCAGGCCACGGACGACTGCTCGGTGGTCCTCAGGTACCTGCCCGACGTGCCGATCCACGTCGTGGCGGGCGACGAGTACAACATGAAGGTCACCCAGCCGGTCGACGTCTTCATCGCCGACAAGCTGTTCCAGCTCGCCTCCACCGCCGCGCCCGAGCAGAAGGACGAGGAGGCCTACCGCGAGCTGCTGACCGGCAAGACGGTCGTCATCTTCGGCGGCTCCTACGGCATCGGCAAGGACATCGCCGAACTCGCCGGGTCCTACGGCGCGCACGTCTACGCGCTCGGCCGCTCCACCACCGGCACCCACGTGGAGAATCCGGAGGAGGTCGACGACGCGCTGTCCAAGGCCTACGGGGAGACCGGCCGGATCGACTACGTCGTCAACACCGCGGGCGTGCTGCGCATCGGCAAGCTCGCCGAGACCGACAACGCCACCATCGAGGAGGCGCTGAAGGTCAACTACCTGGCCCCGGTGCAGATCGCGCGCTCCGCCTACAAGTACCTGTCCGAGACCAAGGGCCAGCTGCTGCTCTACACCTCCAGCAGCTACACCCGCGGCCGCGCCGAGTACTCCCTCTACTCCTCCACCAAGGCCGCCATGGTGAACCTCACCCAGGCGCTGTCCGACGAGTGGGCCGGCGACGGCATCCGCGTCAACTGCATCAACCCCGAGCGCACCGCCACCCCGATGCGCACCAAGGCCTTCGGCCAGGAGCCCGCGGGCTCGCTGCTGTCCTCCGAGGCGGTGGCCCGCACCTCCCTGGACGTGCTGCTGTCGGAGCTGACCGGTCACGTCATCGACGTCCGTCAGCAGGACCCGACCGCGGGTGCCGCCCGGGCCTCCGGCTTCGAGCAGGCGCTCGCCTCGGTGCTGGACCGTCAGGACGGCGTGTAATAATCGAGGGTAATTAAGCTTTTCGGAATTCAGGCCTCTGTGGGTGCCCGTTCACCGGGTATTCGCAGAGGCCTGTGTCCGTACCCCGCACAAATCACCGGCACCCCCCGGCATTTCAGAACAAAACCGGCACTCCCCCCTCCCAGAGCAGGTTCTCCGTGATATCCACCGCTATTCGCGTCGCCCGGGTGGGCAGCGCGGCCGAGCTGGCCGCGGCGGCCCTCGTGATGCTGGGCTTCCCGGCGCTCATGCTGGCCGCGCTCGTCCCGAGCGTCCCCGCCTTCGCGGCCCTGGCCGCCGTGACGTACCTGGCGGACCACTATCTGCACCGCAAGGGCAGCTACCTGATCAACCGCCTCAGCAAGGTCCGGGCGGGGCTGTCGATCCGCTTCCTGATCCGCCAGCTGCTGCTGGTCCTGCTGCTGGCCCGGATGTCCCTGTCCGACGACCTGATCTTCTACGGCGCGGTCGCCTGCTTCATCGCGTTCTACGGGCTCCAGGCCCCGCACGGCGCGCTGGTCACCCTCATCCGCAACCGCCGCCGGATGCCGGTCGCCACCCGCAACATCGACCTGAAGTCGCGCATCCGCATCCCGGACGCCCCGCCGCGCCGCCTGCTGCACCGCTCCGCGGAGAAGATGCTCCACCTCGACCTGTTCGCGGTCGCCGGCGTCCTGGTCGCCGCGCAGGCGGACTCGGCCTGGTTCGGCTTCTTCGGTATCGGTCTCACCATCGTCCTCGGTACCGGGTACGTCGCCGTCCTCCTGCCGTTCGTGCGCGGCCGGAAGACCCCGCCGAAGGCCGACGTCGTCCTCGCCGCCGTCGACGACTGGCTGGCCGCCTACCGGCCCGAGACCGTCCTGTACTTCTCCGGCTCCAGGGACTCCGTCTACCAGGTCAACATGTGGCTGGAGACGATGGAGCAGCTGGACACCCGGCCGCTGATCATCCTGCGTGAGCGCGCCATCCTGAACAACCTCGCGCCCACCACGGTCCCCGTCATCTGCGTGCCCGGAGGGGTGCACCTGATGAACCTGGACCTGTCCACCGTGCGCGTCGCGCTCTACGCGGCCAACGTCGGCAAGAACATCCACCTGCTGCGCGTGCCCACCATGAAGCACGTCTTCATCGGTCACGGCGACAGCGACAAGCTGGCCAGCGTCAACCCGTACAGCAAGGTGTACGACGAGGTGTGGACCGCCGGCCGCGCCGGCCGCGACCGCTACGCCATCGCCGACGTCGGCGTCCGCGACGACGACATCGTCGAGGTCGGCCGCCCGCAGCTCGCGCCCATCCAGACCTGGCAGGGCGTGCCCGGGGACCGCATCCCGACCGTGCTCTACGCCCCCACCTGGGAGGGCTGGGACGGCAACCCCGGCAACACCTCGATCGTGCTGGCCGGTGAGAACATCGTGACCCGGCTGGTGACGGCCGACCCGCCGGTCCGCGTCCTGTACAAGCCGCACCCGTTCACCGGCACCGTCAGCAAGGACGCCAAGGCCGCCCACCAGCGCATCGCCGCCCTGGTCGAGAAGTCCGCCGCCGAGCGCGCCGCCGACCCCCGGTTCACCGCCGACAGCGACGCCATGGCCGCGGCCAAGGCCGAACTGACCCGCATCGAGGCCCGGCTCGCCGAGCTGGCCGGCGCCGGCGGCACCAAGGGCGACGAGGCCGTGGCCACCCGCGACGGCATCGTGGACGTGCACCGGCACGAGGAGATCGCCCGGCTGCGCGCCGAGTGGAACACCGCCTACTGGCGCTCCTTCCCGTCGTACGAGCACCGTGTCATCACGGGCGCCCAGCCGCGTCTGTACGACTGCTTCAACGTCTCCGACGCGATGGTCTCGGACATTTCCTCCGTGGTCTCCGACTTCATCGCGAGCGGCAAGCCCTATGCCGTCACCGACTCCGGCGAGCTGGGCGCCGAGGAGTTCAAGCGGCAGAACACGGCCGTGCGCGCCGCCGTCATCCTGGCCAACGACGCGGCCGGGCTGGGCGGTCTGCTGGACGCCGTGCGCGACCCGTCCGCCGACCCGCTCGCGGACGCCCGCACGGAGCTGAAGCGGTACCTGCTCGGCCCGGACGAGCCGAAGTCGATCGACCAGTTCAACGCGGCGGTCGGCGACCTGGCCCTCAAGGCCGAGGCCCGCAACGTCGGCCAGGAGTCCCGCCTCGGCGCGGCCAACGCCGACCCCGCCGAGTCGGCCGAGCTGACCAACGCGTTGCCGGGCCAGCGCGCCGCGTCGGCCGGGGACACGGACGGCGTGAGCGCGGGCTGACCGCCCCGGCACGGTCCAGGCCCCCGAGGAGCACTCCTCGGGGGCCTTCGTCGTGTCCGGTTCCGCACCGGGGCCGAGCGCCGTTCCCGCCGTCCCGCGTACGGTCCTGTGAGGTACACCACTCATCACCCTGGGTGAGGCAACCGCTTCCCCTGGGTGCCCGTCTAACACAGTGCGATTGAGGCAGATACGGGGGGAAAATCCTGGTGGCAAGGGGGAAGTGTGACCGTCGTGACGCAGCCTGATGTGAGCGTGATCATCGGGGCGTACGAAGCAATGCCGTACCTGGTCGAGTGCCTGGCATCCGTCGAGGCGCAGACCATCGACCCGGGGCGGATCGAGGTCATCGCGGTCGACGACGGCTCGACGGACGGCACGGGGGAGTGCCTGGAGGAGTTCGCGGCCCGCGTGCCCATGCCGGTCACCGTCATCCGCCAGGAGAACTCCGGCGGCCCCAGCGGTCCGCGCAACGTCGGCCTGGCCAAGGCGAGCGGACGCTACGTCTTCTTCCTCGACGCCGACGACCGGCTCGGCCCCGAGGCGCTGGAGCGCATGGTCGCCATGGCCGACCGGAACGGCACGGACGTCGTCCTCGGCCGGGTCGAGGGCGTCAACCGCACCGCCCCGAAGTCCATGTGGGGCAAGACGCTCGACCGGACCGACGTCTTCTCCTCCAACATCAAGTTCACGCTGAGCGCGCAGAAGCTGTTCCGCCGCGCCCTGCTGGACCGGCACGGCATGCGGTTCGACGAGTCGCTGTGGACCGGTGAGGACGCCGTGTTCACGCTGGAGGCCTACCTGCGGGCGGACGGCGTCTCCGTGCTCGCCGACTACACCTGCTACTACCTGGTCGGCCGCGACGACGGCAAGCACGTCACCAAGACCGGCGGCTACGCGCTGCGCTTCGACTCCGCGCGCGCCCTGATGAAGCTGATCGCCGACATGGTCCCGGCCGGCGACAGACGTGACCTCTTGATGGTCCGGCCGTTCCTCATCACGCTGCTGCCTCAGTTCGGCCCCAAGTTCCTGACCGACGACGAAGAGGTACGACGGCACAAGTTCGAGCTGGCCAAGCCGCTGATGGACGCCTACTGGACGCCCGGCGTGGCCCGCCGCCTGAAGGTCCACGAGCGGCTGCGGCTGCACCTGGTCGCCATGCAGCGCGCCGATCTCCTGCTGGACGTCGTCAGATTCGTCAAGGCCAAGAAGCAGGCCGCCGCCGTCCTGGAGAAGCGCGGCACCCGCCTCTACCTCGTCTACCCGCACTTCCGGTCCCCGAAGGCCGGCATCCCCGACGACATGTACCTCGCCGACGCCCGCGAGGCACGCGCCTTCGAGGGCTACCGCGAGGCCGCCGCCAACTCCTTCCCGCGCCGCGTCCTGCGCAAGGTCCGCCGGATGCTGCCGGGCAAGGGCTTCGGGACGGCCGCGGCCTGACGGCCCGGCCCGGCCCGGAGCGCGGTACCCGCGACGCGTCCGCGCGCCCGCCCGACCCGTGCGACGCCGTCCCGAGCCGGGCCCGCGCCGCGTCCTCACGGGAGCCGCCGGGGGGTCGTCCGCTGTCCGCGCACCGGACCGTCGCCTGCGCGGCGGTCCCGTTCGCGTAGATTGCTGCCACGCGCGAGGAAGTGGAGACAGCACGTGGCAAGGGCAAGGCAGGCCGTGGGCGAGGCCCGCAGGATCGTCGTCAAGGTGGGCTCCTCGTCGCTGACGACCGCCGCGGGCGGCCTGGACGCCGACCGCGTCGACGCGCTCGTCGACGTCCTCGCCAAGATGCGCGGCGGTGGGGAGAAGGAGATCGTCCTCGTCTCCTCCGGCGCCATCGCCGCCGGCCTCGCGCCGTTGGGTTTGCGCCGCCGCCCCAAGGACCTCGCCCGCCAGCAGGCCGCCGCCAGCGTCGGCCAGGGCCTGCTCGTCGCCCGCTACACCGCCTCCTTCGCCCGCTACGGCGTCCGCGTGGGCCAGGTCCTGCTCACCATCGACGACATGAGCCGCCGAGCCCACCACCGCAACGCCTCCCGCACCCTCGACAAGCTGCTCGCGATGGGCGCCGTCCCGGTCGTCAACGAGAACGACACCGTCGCCACCGACGAGATCCGCTTCGGCGACAACGACCGCCTCGCCGCGCTCGTCGCCCACCTCGTCCACACCGACCTGCTGGTCCTGCTGTCCGACGTCGACGGGGTCTACGACGGCGACCCCGGCAAGCCCGGCACCTCCCGGATAGCGCAGGTGAGGGGCCCGGAGGATCTCGCCGGTGTCGAGATCGGCAGCACGGGCAGGGCCGGCGTCGGCACCGGCGGCATGGTCACCAAGGTCGAGGCCGCCCGCATCGCCGCCGCCGCCGGCATCCCGGTGGTGCTGACCAGCGCCGTCCACGCCGCCGAGGCCCTCGCCGGCGGCGACACCGGCACCTACTTCCACCCCACCGGCAAACGCTCCGCCGACCGTCTCCTCTGGCTCCAGCACGCCTCCACCCCGCAAGGTGCCCTGGTCCTGGACGACGGGGCGGTGGACGCGGTCGTACGGCGGCGCACGTCCCTGCTGCCCGCCGGGATCGCCGCCGTGGAGGGCGATTTCAACGCCGGCGACCCCGTGGAACTGCGCGACGCGACGGGCCGCGCGGTGGCCCGGGGCCTCGTCAACTTCGACGCCAAGGAGATCCCCCGGCTGCTCGGGCGTTCGACCCGGGAGCTGGCGCGCGAGCTGGGCCCGGCCTACGAACGCGAGGTCGTACACAGGGACGACCTGGTGCTCCTGCACGCGTGACGCTCGCAAGACCGCTCGGACGGCGAACCGCGCGGACCGACCCCGGTGGGGGACGTTCCGTAAAACCCCCACGCGGAGCCGTGGGGCCTGCTCAACTTTGTCCCGGGGGCATGTTGAAGGTACACGTTCCGGCAAGGGGTCCTGTGGGCCGTGCGGACACGCACGGCGTGCGAGGCATGCGTGAAGGAGGCGGTCGTGAGACGAGCGCGCCCTGGGACGGCGTCCCGCGGTGCTCTGACGAGCGTCGCGGCCGGGGACACGTATGAGGAGCCCGCGGACCTGCCCCGGCTGTGGCACGTCACGCTCAGCGTCTCCGGCAGGAAAGTCCCCCTGCCCGAGCTGCGGCGGGCCCTGGAACAGCTCGCCCACGACCATCCCTTCCTGCTGACCAGCAGATACGCGACCGACCACGCGGAGATCCGGTACTGGGAGGAGGCCCGCGACCTGCACGACGCCGCCGCCGTGGCGCTGCGCCTGTGGGGCGAGCACCGCCAGAGCGCCGGACTGCCGGCCTGGGAGATCGTCGGCCTGGAGGTCATCGACCGCGAGACCTACCACCACCGCATCGCCGAGGGCTACGGCCCCGCGCCGGCGATCCCGGTCGGCGTGCACCCGTTCTGAGCCGGAGCACGGGCGATCGGCGGACCGGGCCGGGGAAAGGCGCCGGTGGAGGTTCACCCCTTTTGCGGTGTCTCGGGGTGTGGGACGGCCGCTGAACGGCCGCGCCCCGCGCACTACCCTTCCCTCATGACCACGCTCTCGCCGTACGACTCGATGTCCCCGGTCACCCAGGCCGCCTACCGGGCCAAGGCCGCCGCCGCCGACCTCGCGCCGCTCCCGCGTGCCGTGAAGGACGACGCGCTGCTCGCCATCGCCGACGCCCTGGAGGTCCGGACCACCGAGATCGTCGAGGCCAACGCCGAGGACGTGGCCAGGGCCCGGGAGGCCGGCACCAGCGAGGCCATCGTCGACCGGCTCACGCTCACCCCCCAGCGGATCCGCGCCATCGCCTCCGACGTCCGTGACGTCGCGAAGCTGCCCGACCCGGTCGGCGAGGTCGTCCGCGGCTCCACCCTCCCCAACGGCATCGACCTGCGCCAGGTCCGCGTCCCGCTCGGCGTCGTCGGCATCATCTACGAGGCCCGTCCGAACGTCACCGTCGACGCCGCCGCCCTCTGCCTGAAGTCCGGCAACGCCGTCCTGCTGCGCGGTTCCGGCTCCGCCTACGCCTCCAACACCGCCCTCGTCCGGGTGATCCGCGACGCCGTCGGCGGCGCCGGGCTGCCCGCCGACGCCGTCCAGCTGGTGCCGGGGGAGAGCCGCGACTCCGTGCGCGAGCTGATGCGCGCCCGCGGCCTGGTCGACGTCCTCATCCCGCGCGGCGGCGCCTCCCTGATCCGGACCGTGGTCAACGAGTCCACCGTCCCCGTGATCGAGACCGGTACCGGCAACTGCCACGTCTACGTCGACGCCCAGGCCGACATCGACACGGCCGTCGAGATCCTCGTCAACTCCAAGGCCCAGCGGGTCAGCGTCTGCAACGCCGCCGAGACCCTCCTCGTCCACCAGGACATCGCCGCCGAGTTCCTGCCGCGCGCCCTGGACGCCCTCGCCGAGGCCGGCGTCACCGTCCACGCCGACGAGCGGGTCATGGCACATGCCAAGGACTCCCGGGCCACCGTGGTCGAGGCGACCCCGGAGGACTGGGAGACCGAGTACCTGTCCCACGACATCGCCGCCGCCGTCGTCGACTCCCTCGACAAGGCCGTCGAGCACATCCGGCTGTGGACCTCCGGCCACACCGAGGCCATCGTCACCACCTCCCAGCAGGCCGCGCGCCGCTTCACCCAGCTGGTCGACTCCACCACCGTCGCCGTGAACGCCTCCACCCGCTTCACCGACGGCGGCCAGTTCGGCTTCGGCGCCGAGATCGGCATCTCCACCCAGAAGCTGCACGCCCGCGGTCCGATGGGCCTGCCGGAGCTGACCAGCACGAAGTACATCGTCACCGGTGACGGGCACGTACGCCGCTGACCGTCGCCGTGCCGCCGTACGCCCGGGAGGGCCCGGGTGTCCGGAAAGGTGTCTCGCCGGGCAGACGGAACTCCGTACCGTCTGCCCAAACCGACCCCCCAGGTCTACTCTGGATCCGTGCCGGAGGACGTGGGGGGCACGCCGTTCCCTGACGGCTGGGAGCCCGACGACGACCACGACCACGGGGTGTCGGACGAAGAGTTCGCCTCCGTGGTCCTCGACGAGGCCTTCGTGCGGGCGGCCACGGTCCACGAGCCGACCGCCGTCGAACGCCTCCTGGCCGCCGCCCGGGCCAGAGCCGAGGCATCCGAGGCCGACGCCCGCCGCACGCATCCCCGGGGCGAATCCCGCGGCGACGGCTACGGCCCCGAGGGCACCGGATCCGGCCAAGATCCGGACGACGGCGAACTGGACGGCACCTACGTCCTCGGCGGCCACCACGGCCCCTACGGCCCCTTCGGCAAGCAAGTCCGCTGGCACCGCCCGGTGGCCTGGATCCTCGCCGTCGTGATGGGCATCGGCATGATCGCCCTCGCCTTCGCCGCCGTCTACCGGGGCAGCTCCCCGGGCACCCGGGACCGGGTGCCCGCCCCCGCATCCACCGGCCGGGAACAGGGCAGCGCCGCCGCCCCCTCCGTTCCCGCCGGCGTCTCCCGGCCGGCGGCCCCGGCCGTCCCGCGCTCCCCCTGAAGGCCCGCCCGCCCTTGGTGAGAACCTGTCAGAACTTGTCCCGTAGCAGGGCGTTTACCGGCGCCCCACGAGACCTACCCTGAAGGTATGGGCGGGCGTGGAGACCCCCCGGAGGGCACACCCGAGGGCGGTCCCTCCGGCGCCGAGGACGAATACCGATCCGTCGTGTTCGACGAGTCGTTCGTCCGGGCTGCTCGCCTCCAGGAGTCCTCCGCCGCGGAGCGGATGGCCGACCACGCCCCCGCCGTACGCCGCCGCCCGCCCCTGCACCGCGGGCTCACCCGGCAGGTCCTGGTCCTCGTCGTACTGATCGCCGTCGCCTTCGGCACCGCGGTCTACCTGGGCGTCCGCCACTCCGCCGGCTCCCCGCAGGCCCGGCGGTCCCCGGAGCCCCTGCGGATGACGGTCGTCCCGCTGGCACCGCAGGGCAGGGTGCCCGGCGCCGCCGACCCGGAGAGGATGTACGCGCGCAGCCCCGCCGCCCACTTCGACACCGGTGCCGAGGGCATACCGCTGCCCGCCTCCCGGGCCACGGCCCACTTCTCCGGCAGCCAGGTGGTGGCCGCGCTCACCACCGCCAAGGACTACCTCGTCCGCTCCTCGCTCTACCCCGAGGTGCTGACCGGCCGCGAGGTGAGTCCCGCCCGCGTCCTGCTCGACCCCGACCAGCTCGACCAGTTCGACCGGAGCTTCGACCGGCCCACCGCGGACGGCCGGCACGCCCCCACCGGCTGGGTGGTCCGTCTCGACCCGGCCCGGGCCCGGCTGGCCGACCACCGGATCCGCGTCCAGGGCAGTCTGGAGGCCTCCGAGACCGACCCGGCGACGCTGGAGGTCACCGCCGACCACACCTTCGTCTACGCCCTGCGTCCCGCCGGTTCCGCCGCCGGCGCCCCCGTCTCCCTGTTCACGGTCCGCCGCGAGCTGACCTTCCGCTTCGACCGCACCGACCTGCGCACCCACCAGGTCCAGCTGACGGCGTCCTACGTCCAGGCGGGCCCCCTCGCCTGCGCCGAGGACTCCACGGCCTACCTCCGCCCCCTCCTCGCCGGCCAGACCGCCCGCTCCGGCGGCCCCACGGGCACCGACCCCTACGCGACGGACCGCCCGGCCGTGCTGTGCGGAACCCTGTCCTCCGGCGCCCAGCCGGCGGTGTGAGCGGGGAGCCGCCCTACTCCTCCCGGTCGCCGCTCGCGGCGTCCCCCTTGGCGGACGGCGGGCTGCGAAAGCCGTCGAAGCCCCGCCGGACCCGGCCGCCCAGGTCGCCCGCGCCGCCCGCGAGGTCCGTGACCAGCTTCATCAGCGGATCCTTGGAGTCCTTCACGTCGCCGGCGTAGCTGGCCGCCGACTCACGGAAGGAGTCGCCGACGGAGGTGTCCTTGTCCTCGTCGCGCCGCGGGTAGTGGCCGTCCATGATCCGCTGGTGGTCCCGGGACTCGGCCCACTTCTTCAGCTCGGCGGCCCGCACGGTGGTGAACGGGTGCGAGCGGGGCAGCACGTTGAGGATCTTCAGCACGGAGTCCCGCAGATCGCCCCCCGAGTCGTACTCCTCGGCCTGCTCCAGGAACGCGTCCACGTTCATCTCGTGCAGATGGTTGCCGCCCGCGATCTTCATCAGACCCCGCATCGACGCCCGCACGTCCTGGCCCACCAGCAGACCGGCCCGGTCCGCGGACAGCTCCGACTTGCGGAACCACTCCCGCAGCGCCGTGACGATCGCCATGATCGCCATGCTGCCCAGCGGGACCCAGGCGACCTTCAGCGCGAGGGACGTCAGGAACAGCAGGATCGTGCGGTACACCGAGTGTCCGGACAGCGCGTGTCCCACCTCGTGCCCGACGACCGCCCGCATCTCCTCCTCGTCGAGCAGCTCCACGAGCCCCGTGGAGACCACGATGACCGGCTCGTCCAGGCCGATGCACATCGCGCTCGGTTGCGGGTCCTGCGTGACGTACATCGGGGGGACCTTCTCCAGGTCCAGGATGTAGCAGGCGTCCCGCAGCATGTCGTGCAGGTGCGCGAACTGCCGCTCGGAGACGCGCACCGAGTCGGACAGGAACAGCAGCCGCAGGCTCCGCTCCGGCAGCAGTCCGCTGAGCGCCTTGAACACGGCGTCGAACCCGGTCAGCTTGCGCAGCGCGACCAGAGCCGAACGGTCGGCCGGATGCTCGTACGCACGCGAGGAGATCCCCGGGAAGCGCCTGCGCTGCCTGCTCGGCACGCGCTCGGTCCCCGTGCGCTGGTGGCCGTCGTCGGACATGTCTTCCCCCATGTGCGTGTGAGTGCCCGCTGTGGTGCCCCCGAGGCGGGGCCCAGCCTAGGCGCAGATACCGTGGACGGGCAGTACACCGAAGGAGTCCGCCCATGGAGCACCACCCCGCGGCCGCCCGGCTGACCGAGGCCGCCGCCGTCGCCGTCCAGCAGCACGGGACCGGAAACCTGCTCCGCGTCGTCCTGGTCGTGATGGTCATCGGCTGCGCACTGACCGCCTGGTTCCTGCTGCGCGGCTACAAGCGCAAGGACGACTGATCACCGGCGAAAGTTCCCGCCACCCCGCCGCGCCCCGCAGCACCCGGCTCCGCCCCTGTCGTCCGCCCCGGGTGGGCCGCCGGAGCCCGGCCGTCCCGACAGCGGAGTCGGCGTGATCGGCGCGGGACCGCCCGCTTACGATGAGCCGACATCTTTATTCCGCCCACACGCGATAGGTCCTGCCGAAGATGAGCTTCCACAGCGCCGCAGCCCAGTTGGTCACCCTCGCCGCCGAGGGCGAGGAGCACGGCGGAAACCACAACAGCCTGAACCCGGCCCTCACCGGCGGCGGCGCCCTGATCGTCCTGCTCCTCCTGCTGTGGATCACCACCCGCTTCAACCGCGACCGCTGAGCGGGGACGCCGTCCCCGGCCGGACGCCGCAGGCCGGGCCGGTAGGGTCTGCACGCATGGGAGAGCAGGACATGCCTACCGGTCCGGCGCACGAGTCGGCCCGCGACACGGTGAAGCACCCGCAGCACGGACCGGGCAACGGCCCCGCCCACACGGGCAGGCGGCGCCTGGGCGTCATGGGCGGAACCTTCGACCCGATCCACCACGGGCACCTCGTGGCGGCCAGCGAGGTCGCCGCGCGGTTCCAGCTGGACGAGGTGGTGTTCGTCCCCACCGGCCAGCCGTGGCAGAAGTCCCACCGCGACGTCTCCCCGGCCGAGGACCGCTACCTGATGACGGTCATCGCGACCGCCGAGAACCCCCAGTTCTCCGTCAGCCGCATCGACATCGACCGCGGCGGCCCCACCTACACCGTGGACACCCTGCGGGACCTGCGCGCCCTCAACCCCGACACCGACCTCTTCTTCATCACCGGCGCCGACGCCCTCGCGCAGCTGCTGACCTGGCGCGACTCCGAGGAGCTGTTCTCCCTCGCGCACTTCATCGGCGTGACCCGCCCCGGCCACCAGCTGAGCAACCCCGGCCTGCCGGAGGGCGGTGTCTCGCTCGTCGAGGTGCCGGCGCTCGCCATCTCCTCCACGGACTGCCGTGGGAGGGTCGCCAAGGGGGACCCCATCTGGTACATGGTGCCGGACGGAGTGGTGCGCTACATCGACAAGCGCGAGCTGTACCGCGGCGAGTGAGCCGAGAGGGGCACCGGTGAACGACCGATACGACGCGGGGGACGCGGCCTACGGCGCGGGCCCGTACGAACTCGTCGGCTACGACGAGTACGGCCGGCCCATGTACCGGCAGGTCCCGGCACAGCAGGCTCCGCAGGCGGCCTACGACCCGTACACCCAGCAGCAGGGCTACGGCCACGACCCCTACGCCACCGGCCGGCAGCCGTCCCACGACGCCGGCCACCAGCCGTCCGCGTACGAGCAGCCCTACGGCACCCAGGCCCCGTACGCCCCGCACGACCCCTACGACCCGTACGCCCCCGGCCCCCAGGCCGCCCCGGGCCACGACCCCTACGGGCAGGCGGCGAGCAGCGGACAGCAGCCCCGGGCCGCCGAGCACACCGCCTACATCCCGCAGCAGGCCGGTCCCGCCGAGGACACGCGTTCCGCGCCGGAGGACGAGCCGGCCCCCGGCGAACGGGACCACCACACCGACCCGTTCCCCTTGGCCGAGGACCCGGACGGTGACCCCGAGGACGTCATCGACTGGCTGAAGTTCACGGAGAACCGCACCGAGCGCCGCGAGGAGGCCCGCCGCCGCGCACGCGGACGGATCATCACCCTCCTCGTCGTCCTCGCCCTCGTCCTGACCGGCGGCGCCGGCTACCTCTGGTACGCCGGAGACCTGCCCGGCCTGTCCTCCTCCGGCGGCGGAACCGGCAGCGCCACACCCGTCGCCGCCCAGAAACGCGACGTGATCGTCGTCCACCTGCACAACACCGGCAAGGGCGGCACCTCCACCGCGCTGCTGGTCGACAACACCACCACCAGGCAGGGCACCACCGTCCTGCTGCCCAACGCCCTCGCACTGACCGGCGACGACGGCTCCACCACGACCCTCGCCAAGTCCGTGGACGGCGACGGCGCCTCCGGCACCCGGGACCAGC
Source organism: Streptomyces sp. NPDC014991 (assembly GCF_043080665.1). NCBI lineage: Bacteria > Bacillati > Actinomycetota > Actinomycetes > Kitasatosporales > Streptomycetaceae > Streptomyces > Streptomyces sp. NPDC014991. The sequence goes on along the minus strand of NZ_JBIBVY010000001.1, from coordinate 662,951 downwards.
TCGACACCGTTCTTGGCACCAGCATCCAGGGCAGCTGGCGCCTGGACACCCCTTACCTACAGAACCTCGTCGAACTCGTCGGCAACATCGAGATCGACACCGACACCGACGTGCCCGACCCGGACGCCGGGAAGAAGGGCACCGCCCCGCTCGTCCACCGGGGCCACGAGCAGACCCTCGGCGGCAAGGCGGCCGTGGCCTACGCCACCTACCGCGCGGCCGACGAGTCCCAGAACGCTCAGCTGCAACGGTTCGGGCAGGTCATGCAGGGCGTGCTGCGCAAGATGTCCTCCGACCCGTCCGCGGCCACCACCACCGTGCAGACCCTCGCGCAGATCCTGGACCCGCCGCTCACCGACAAGGACCTCGGCGCCTTCCTCGCCCGGCTCGCCGACCTCGCCAAGAGCGGCGCCTACAGAACCACGCTGCTGCCCGTGCGGACGGACGGCACACTCAGCGCGCAGACCAGCGACAGCGTGGTGAAGGACATCCTCGGCGGCACCGCGAAGAGTCCCGGCGCGGGCTCCGCGGTCCGGGTCTCCGTGCAGAACGCCACCGGAGCGAAGGACGCCGCCGACAAGGCCCGCGTCGTGCTCCTGAACGGCGGCTTCACGTTCCTGGAGGGCGGCGGTGCCTCCGGTACCCAGGTCACCTCGAAGGTGGTCTACGCCGACACCGCCCGCAGGGCGGACGCCACCGAGGTCGCCAAGACCCTCGGGCTGCCCGCCGGCTCCGTCACCCGGGGCACCGTCTCCTCCGGCGCCGACGTCTCGGTGGTCCTCGGCGGCGACTACCGGCCGTCCGCCTCCTGACGGCGAGCCGCCGCTCGGCCCGCCCGGCCGGGGCACCCTGCGTGAGTCCGTCATCACGTGGGGTGCCCCCGGCGGTCCGTGAGACCCTTGAAGTCAAAAGTCCGCCGACGGAAAGCCAAGTAGTGACCGCCACAGACCGTTCTGTTCACCTCATCAACACCGCCGCCCAGGCGGCGGCCGACAAGCTCGCCCACGACGTCATCGCCTACGACGTCAGCGACGTGCTGTCGATCACGGACGCCTTCCTGCTGGCATCCGCGCCGAACGACCGCCAGGTCAAGGCCATCGTCGACGAGATCGAGGAGCGCCTGTCGAAGGAACTCGGCGCCAAGCCGGTCCGCCGCGAGGGCGACCGTGAGGCCCGCTGGGTGCTGCTCGACTACGTCGACATCGTCGTCCACGTCCAGCACAGCGAGGAGCGGGTCTTCTACGCCCTGGAGAGGCTGTGGAAGGACTGCCCCGAGCTGGAGCTGCCCGACGACGCCAGAGCCACCCGCGGCAAGGGCGAGGAGCACGCCCGCGAGCGGGCCGCCGAGGCCGACCAGGAACCGGGCGGGGACTGGTCGTGAGCGCCACCGGTGAGGTGACCGACCGCAGGGACCGGGGCCGCCGCATCATCCTGTGGCGGCACGGCCAGACCTCCTGGAACGTGGAGCGCCGTTTCCAGGGATCGACCGACGTGGAGCTGACCGAGACCGGCGTCGACCAGGCCCGCCGAGCCGCCCGGCTGCTCGCCTCCCTGCGCCCCGACGCGATCATCTCCTCGGATCTCCGGCGGGCCGCGTACACGGCCGCCGAGCTGGCCGCCCTCACGGGCCTCGACGTCATCCGCGAGGAGGGCCTGCGCGAGACCTACGCGGGCGTCTGGCAGGGGCTGACGCACCAGGAGATCATCGCCCGCCACGGCGAGGAGTATGCCGCCTGGAAGCGCGGCGAGGCGGTGCGCCGCGGTGGCGGCGAGCTGGAGTCCGAGGTCGCCGACCGGGCCGCGCCCGTCGTGCTGCGGCACGCCGAGAAGCTGCCGGAGGACGGCACCCTCGTCGTCGTCAGCCACGGCGGCACCATCCGCACCACCATCGGCCGCCTCCTCGGCCTGGAGGCCGGGCACTGGGAGAGTCTCGGCGGCCTCTCCAACTGCTGCTGGTCCGTGCTGGGCGAGGGCGCCCGCGGCTGGCGCCTGCTGGAGCACAATGCGGGCACCCTCCCGGAGCCGGTCCTCGGCGACGACGACTGACCGTCCCGGAAGCCCCGACCCCGGATTTCACTTTCCGGCTGGTCACAGGCTAAAGTTCTTCTTGTTCGCCCCGCCGAGCGGGAAGAACGCGAGGGGCTATAGCTCAGTTGGTAGAGCGCCTGCATGGCATGCAGGAGGTCAGGAGTTCAATTCTCCTTAGCTCCACAGGTCGACACTCCGTCGAGTTGTCAAAGATCGGTGATGAGGATCCCGTCCCCTCAGGGGGCGGGATCCTCTGCGTCCGGTCCGCTCTGCGTCCGGCGGCGGACGCCTCCACCGCCTTCAGCGCCGGACGATTCCCTCGGCCTCCACGTCGCCGGGCCGGAGCTCGCCTTCAGCCCGACACGCGCCGGAGCGCCGGCGACCGTGCGGCCCGCGCCCGCCGGCGACGGTCACCCCGCTCGGCCGGATGATGGGTGTGGCGGCATTCGGCACACTGTTCCCGAACGGCTTGAGTCTTCCGGAGGTCCGCTGTCGTATAGCTCCGCGGAGGCGTTCTCCGTGTGCGCCGGCGCACCGGCCGGCAACGGCGGCGTGGGCGCCGTGTCAGGACCGGTACTGAGGCGTCGCTGACCGTATTGGTCCGGCCGTGGCAGAATCAAACGGCCGGAAGGGGGCGCTGCCCGACGGGAGGGAGTAGCGATGCCTGCGAGCATCCTCGAGGAGGTGGGCCACCTCCTCGGTGCCGCGTTGATACGGGACACGACCACCCGGCTCAGCTGCCCTTCCTGCGGTTCCGCGCACGTGGCGCAGGTCCTCGGTGACAACGGCGGGATCTCCTACGTGTGCACGGCCTGCGGCCACAGCTGGAGCTGATCGATGGGGGCACACAGGCGAAAGTGCGACTGGTGCGGGAGCGGGACACCGATCGTCCGGGACATGGAGCCGATCAATCCCGACTACCAGTACTGGTGCGAGGAGTGCGCGCGGGCGCTGATCATAAAAGGCGACCCGATCGAGACCTACCGGGAGCTGGAGGGCGAGCCGATCTACGGCCGGCTCCTGGAGGAGCACTGCACGCTCAAGAGGTTCTACCAGTTCGTCACGGCGTGACGCGGACCGCACCGGACCCGGTCCTCGGCGACGATGTCCGGGGCAGTGCGAGGAAGAGCGCACCGGCCCCTCCGTAGAGGGCCGAAAGCGCCAATTCGGCCCCCGTGAGACGCAGTTCCGGGCGGCCGGTGCCGTGGGGCACCCACCAGGGGGCGTACGAGCAGAAGACCAGCAGCGCGCCCAGCGCCGCCGCCCGGTGTCCGCGCGTCCACAGGAACAGCACCACGGGCACGCACCACACCCAGTGGTGGGTCCAGGACACCGGGCTGATCAGCAGGGCGGTGACCGCGCAGCCGCACACCGCCCGGGCCCGCTGGCCCCGCAACTCCGCCCGCGCGGCCAGCGTGAGGCCCACGACGGCCGTCAGGGCCGCGCAGGCCGCCCAGAGCGCTCCCGGGTCGGGTGTGTGCAGGAAACGCGCCAGAACGCCGCGCAGGGCCTGGTTGGCGGTGTCCTCGGCGTGGCCGGCCCGGCCGGCCCGCAACACCGTGTCCGTCCAGAACCGCCAGGAGTCGTACGGCAGGACGGCCGCCGCCAGCAGGGTCGCCCCGGCGAACGACACGGCCGCCCCGCGCGCGTGCCGCAGCCACGGCGCCCCGACGCCGCCCCGCAGGCGGGCCGTGACGCCCGTGGCGAGCAGGAACACCGGGAACAGCGCCGGCGTCAGCTTGACCGCCGCGGCCAGCCCCAGACCCAGTCCGCTCCATCGGTCGTACCCGCCGGCGGGGCGGCGGGTCAGGTCCCACAGCACCAGGACCGCCAGCAGCAGGTTGACCTGGCCGTAGCGCAGGGTCGTCCACACCGGCTCGCACCACACGGCCGGCGCCGCGACCCACCAGACGGTCTCCATGCGCGCGTGGCCGACGAGTTCCAGCGAGAGTCGTACGAACGCCAGCAGCAGTGCGAGGTTGCCGGCCGTCGCCAGCGCGCGCAGGACCGCCGTGTCCAGCAGGGGCAGCGGCGTGAACAGCAGGGCCGCGAACGGCGGGTAGGTGGCCGGCAGGTGCGCGGCCGTCGCCCGCAGCGCGTACAGGTCACCGCCGGCGCGCACGGCGGCGCCCTCGGCCCGGTAGACCATCAGGTCGATCATCGACACGCGCGCGGCCCGCTGCGCGGCCCAGAACACCGTGAACGACAGCAGGCACACCCCCGCGGCGACCGGCGTCCGGCGGAGGGCTGCGGAGAACGCGATCACGGGCACGAAGGCGGACAATACCGCGCCGACCGGGACAGAGCGGGAAACGATTTGGTACCGCACCCCAGGGACCGTGTAATGTTGGCGTCGCCGCCGGGGAAACCGGGCGGAACGCAGAACACGCGGTCCCACCGCGTGGCGGCACGGGGCTATAGCTCAGTTGGTAGAGCGCCTGCATGGCATGCAGGAGGTCAGGAGTTCAATTCTCCTTAGCTCCACATAAGTCGAAGGCGGACCATCCCACGGATGGTCCGCCTTCGGCGTGTTGCGCCCTGTGCCGCACACCACAGGACACGCGAACGGCGAGGGGGGGGGGCCCCCCCCGGGGGCGCCCCCCCCCCCGGGGGGGCGGGGCCCCCCCCCCCCCGCCCCCCCCCCCGCG